>CALXBQ010000034.1 GCA_944386595.1 uncultured Clostridia bacterium | reverse complement strand
GGCTTTTATGATTTAGCTGATGCATACCAGCAAATGCACGTCAACTATTGAAACCGCCGTATACGAGAACCGTACGTACGGTGGTGTGAGAGGACGGCGGTTAGTCACCGCCTCCTACTCGATTTTTGCGGCGCCCGCCGACCCGCCTCATCGGGTCACTTTGCCGCGGGACACGCCCCGCCGCCCTTGCTGCATCGGCCGCCGTGTCCGTCCCCCCCCAGCGCATAGCCTCTCAGTGTCATATCAACACAACTCGCGCTTTATAGTCGCGACTTTCAACCTTTATTGCCATTTATTTGATTTTGTTTTACCGATATTAAACTTTTTTGAGGCGTTTACCGGATTTGGTAGAAGATTTTGTTTCGAAATAGGCCTGAAGACGTCTTTGCGAAGCCGAAAAGTAAACCAAATCGAGGTTTGCGGAGTATTTGGTAGAATTTCGTTCTACCAAATCAAGCTTTCACCCGTAAAAAGTTTAACACGTGTTCTATGACTGATTCGACAAGTTGCCTTTAGAAAGAAATAACACTAATAAAAGGTTGATTTATGAAATAAATGGAAGTATAATTTTACCAACATGCTAAATCAATCGAGGGAACGGGGTATGTATGAACATAAAATCTATCATCAGACAGGAGCTGGAGCGAAATATCGCGGCAAAAGAAGAACTTGAGCAAAGACTGAACACTTTGCCGCAGGGCAGACTGCGTGCCTGTCAAAAAGCGGGAGGCGTCTATTACACGTATATCACCGAGGCCGAGGAAAGGTATTTAGGAAAAAATAACCCGGAGCTGGTCGGGCAGATTAAAGAAAGAAAATACGCTGAAACTGCTCTTGAGGTGGTTACGACGAATGTGAAATATCTGCGGGCTTTGTATGAAAACTATCGACCGTTCGGAACCGGGGAAATTGTCGAAATGCTTCCTGAAACATATCGTATTGAAACGACTGAAACGGGCGTATTTAACGGAAGGTATACCGATGCCAGAGCGTGGGAGAACGCTCCGTATCCGAAACGGGTGGAGTGGGATCCTGAGCGTAAAGCGCCAGGACACATAACTCTCAAAGGGGATTCGGTTCGGAGTAAGTCGGAACTCAGCATCGCAAATATGCTTTACAGTAAAGGAATTCCATATCGGTACGAGCAGGAGATACAGGTTGACGGAATCTACATTTGTCCGGATTTTATCGTTTACGTGGAGACCGAGAATAAGGTGAAGATTCTCGAGCACTGCGGAATGATGTTTGATCGCGGGTATCAGGCAGACTACGCGCGAAAAGTTGCAACGTATATTGCAGGCGGGTATATGCCTGACCGCGACGTTTTTTTCACCTATGACGACAAAGACGGCAACCTTGACACCCGTCTCATAGAAAAAGTAATCGAAGAAAATTTTAAATGAACCGGACATCGGTCGATTTGCCTGCGGGAGCACCCGACAATCTTTCGCGCCCGCCCCGCCGCCCTACTTGCAGAACCCTTTCAGAAACGGCGGCAGCATCATTGAGGAGTACTGGCAGAGAGAGTAGTTCCCGTTGCACAGACACCAGTCGTACATGAGGCCGCGCTCGAATACGGCGTAGGCCTTGGTTATGTCGTTTATGGAAAGCTCGTCCCTGAATATGCGCTGCTGCTGACCTTCGATGGTAATCTGACGCAGCAGCTTGTAGTACGTGCGGCTGGGCTCCAGAAGGTGACGCTCACCCTTTGTCACCAGCTGAGACGCGAAAAGCTGGGAAAGAAGTGAAACGGAGACGGTGTTTTCTATCATCATGAAGAGCTCCTGATTCATGTAGACAAGCTTTTCCAGCGGAGACAGCGCCGGGTCCATGGTGTCTATAAGTTCCTCGTATTTTTCGTCAAAGAGGTAGGAAAGGGAAGTGAGAAGGTCGTCCTTGGAAGTAAAGTAATGGTAAAATGAGCCTCTGGACGTTCCCGACGCCTCTACGATTTCGTCTACGGTGGTATCGTCGTAACCCTGCTGGTAGAAAAGCTGCCATGCTGCTGACACTATTTTGCCCTTTGTATTGCGGTCGTTTTTCTTCTTCAAACCCTGCCTCCTGTGATATAAGTAAAGTTTTATTTTTGATACAAAATAATGTACAGAATACAGTATAGTACTAAAACCCTAAAATTTCAAGCTATATTAGACTTTTTGATTACGCGACTATACTATAATGTATATATTATATTCTGTATTTTATTCTTTTAGATCCTGTGATAGAATATGGCGGTAACAAGAGATAAAAAATAAGAAAGAGGCGATGACGGATGGCTTTTAAACTGCCGAAGTACATAGAACCTGATTTCACTCAGGAGAAATTCGTAAACGCACCGGAGGCTACACTGGTGGCATCTCCGAGGGATAAATCCGCACCGGATTACTTTCATGCGACTTCCATCTTTCCTGAATACTTTAAGATAGACGGAAAGTGGCTCCTGGCAGAAGACACCAGAATGGACTGCGTGGCCGTATATGAAAACGGAAAGATCTATGTGCGGGAATTCAGAAACGTAAAGCAGGGAGACATGATCGTGATAGGAAGGACAGAGAACTGCGAGGAAGGAATTTACGTCCATGCAGACTGTTTTGAGACCGATAAGAAAAAAGATGCCCAGGCTTTTTCCTTCAGACAGAGCAGAACCAGAGAGACGGCTTTCAGCTACGATTATGCCAATCTCATAGAGCTTTTAAAGCATGAGAAGGAAAACGGAGGCTATGTGGTGTGGGTTATGGGACCTGCCTGCTCCTTCGACTATACAGCAAGGGAAAATTTCTCCAAACTCATAGAAAACGGATACGTAAGCGCCCTTCTTGCGGGCAACGCTTTAGCTACCCATGATCTGGAAGGAGCCCTTCTGGGCACCGCCTTGGGACAGGATATAAAGACCCAGGAGCCGCATCCCAACGGTCATTATAACCACCTTGAGGCAATCAATCTTATAAACAGATACGGCTCCATTCCGGAATTTATTAAACAGGAGCACATAGACAACGGCATCATCTACAGCTGCGTGAAGAACGAAGTGCCATTTGTCTTAAACGGCTCCATCAGAGACGACGGGCCGCTGCCTGAGGTCTACGAGCATACCTATGTCGGCCAGGATACCATCAGATCCCATGTCAGAAAGGCCACGACTGTAATTGGAATGGCGACGGTGCTTCACACCATAGCCACCGGAAACATGACGCCTACCTACAGAGTGCTGGCTGACGGAACCATCAGACCGGTGTACTTCTACATGGTGGACACCTCGGACTTTGCGGCCAGCAAGCTGGGAGACAGGGGAAGTCTCTCCGCAAAAGGCATAGTTACAAACGTACAGGATTTTCTCTCCAATGTTACAAAGGGACTGGGGCTTTAAGCCGTGTCCTGGGGAAAAGGGCCGGTCATCTGATGGATGACCGGCCTTGATCTTGGTGCGCCTGGCGGCGCACGTTTCTAACAGGTGAAAGTCCCGAATCCGCCCGGTAGTGGGAAGGATATAGCCGAAGGCAAGGGTGTCCATCGTGAGGTGGAATCTGAAGGAAGCCGGATGTGGGGA
>CALXBQ010000033.1 GCA_944386595.1 uncultured Clostridia bacterium | reverse complement strand
AAAAAACCATCCCCGCGTGAAACGCGGGGTTTTTCAGATGCGGGCATAGCCCTTGCTCCTCGCGGTACGCGTGCAACACGTAATGCAGTCTGGCAGCTGCGTGCTACTATCTTACTTTTTCTTCTTGTCTGGCATTGGGATTCTTAATTGCTCTCCCAATTTATCTTCCTCGAGTTGGTGCTTGATATACTCCGCAATTCGCCCTTCATTTTTCCCCACTGTATCAACGTAATATCCTTTGCACCAAAACTCTCTGTTTCTGTATTTATACTTCAATTCGGGGAATTGCTCGTATATCATCGTTGTGCTCTTCCCTTTGAGATACCCCATGAAGCTTGACACCGCCATCTTCGGAGGTATCTCCACGAGCATGTGCACGTGGTCAGGGCACAACTCCGCTGTTACTATCTTCACGCCTTTCCATTCACAAAGCTGCCTAAGAATTTTTCCTACTGCTATCTTTTTCTCGCCGTAGAAAACCATTCTTCTGTATTTCGGCGCGAAGACAATGTGATATTTGCAATTCCATTTCGAATGAGCTAAACTGTTTACATCGTTGATGCTCATTTGCTTTTCCTCCTGTTGAACTTAATTGCAGTTGCCAGACCGCAATTTCAGTTTAACAGTTGACGAGTTAATGTTCAAATGCATAGCTTCAACGAACCCCGTGTCTAACACGGGGTTTTCTTGATACAAGAAAGAGGGCAGCCCCTGCCGCCCCCTTACATTTTACGTTTTATCTCATAGATGCCGCAATCTCGTCCGCCAGCTTTTCGACGGCCTCTGCCGTATCGGCGTTAAGAGATGACATCACCGTGGTCTTTTCTCCAAGAATCTCCATTCCCATGGCCTCAAGGTCCTTTACGAGAATGGATCCCGCCTGAGGCGCCCAGGTGCCGTTTTCAACCACTGCAACCTTTCTGCTCTTCAGCCCCAGTCTTGCCATATCGTCCACGAACTCTGCCATTACAGGGAACAGGTTATTGTTGTATGTTACGGAAAGGAGCGCCAGATTGCTCAGCTTGAACGCCGAGGAAATGAGGTAGGAAACATGGGTGTTTGAAACGTCTCTCAGCTCCACGTTGGTCATTCCCTTCTCACAAAGCCTGGATGCCAGCAGGTAGGCGGCTTCCTCCGTATTTCCGTACATGGAGGCGTAGCAGATGAGAACGCCCTTCTCCTCAGGCTCGTACTTGCTCCATTTGTCGTACTTTTCCACCATGTAGGCTATGTCCTTGGCCGCTCTGAACACGAGACCGTGGAGCGGGCAGATGTACTCTATGTCGAGAGTGTATGCCTTCTGAAGAAGCTTCTGAACCTGCATGCCGTACTTTCCTACGATGTTGGTATAGTACCTTCTCGCAGGCTCGGCCCAGTCTCTCTGGTAATCCACCTCGTCTGAGAAAAGTCTGCCGTCGAGGCTTCCGAAGGAACCGAAAGCGTCTGCGGAGAAAAGAACCTTGTCGGTTTTGTCGTAGGAAACCATTACCTCAGGCCAGTGAACCATCGGAGCGGTGTAGAAGGTGAACTCGTGCTTTCCGAAGGAAATCGAATCTCCCTCCTTTACAACCTGAACGTTTTCGTCACTCAGGCCGTACTGCTTCATCATGGTTACAGCCTTTGCGGTAGTAATCACAACGGCGTCAGGATACTTCTCCCTCATGAGAGCAAGAGATGCGCTGTGATCGGGCTCCATGTGATTTATGATTATGTAGTCAAGGGTTCTGCCGTTCAAAACGTGCTCCACGTTTTCTCTGAACTGTCTCGTAACGTCCCAGTCCGCGGTATCTATGAGAACGGTCTTTTCGTCCGTGAGAACGTATGAGTTGTATGACGTTCCCTCGGGTATGGGGTGTATGTTCTCAAAGAGCGCAAGTCGTCTGTCGTTGGCTCCCACCCAGTACAAATCCTCTGTAACTTTTCTCACGCAATACATTTGAATTCATTCCTCCTCTGCTCTATTCGAAAAATACCTCCAGCCTCTCGGGAGCAGTCCGCTTTCCCGCAAAAGCCCCGATGACGAAGGCTCCTATTGAAATCAGAATCGACGGTACTATCGGCGACAAACCCAGCCACGTCACGTTGTAGCTCGTCATGATTATGAAGGCGGCGACTCCGCTGACTCCTGAGAGCAGGCAGGCTGCCGTATTGGCGCGCTTCCAGTAGAGCCCGAAGATTATCGGACAGAAGAATGCGCACTCCAGCCCTCCCATGGCAAACAGGTTTATCCACACGATAAGATCCGGCGGATATATGGTGAACACGAACACTATGGCTCCCACTATGAGGGTCGCCCACAGGGACATGTGCTTGATCTTTCTGTCAAAGCCTGCAGCCGCCTTTGTCTCCTCCCCCGCTATGTAGTTAAGGTAGAGATCCTTCACGATGGCCGCCGAAGCCAGAATCAGAAGGGACGACACCGTTGACATAACCGCAGCGAGAGGCGCCGCGATAAACAGTCCCGCAACCACAGGGTTCATATACTTCAACACTATTGCAGGTACCACATAATCGGTGGTTTCAAACTCATCGGGACTTAAAACCGCCGGGGCAAAAACTCCGGAAATATGCATCACCAGCATGAGGAAGCCGATTACTATGGTTCCGTAGATCATTGCGCTGTGAAGGGCCTTTGTGTCCTTAAAGCCCATGCCTCTTACGGCTGTCTGCGGAAGTCCCAGGGTTCCCACTCCGACCAGCACCCAGAAGGACATGACGTATGCCTTCGTCGTGGTGCCCCCCGCCGTTATGTCGGCCCAGTCGGGGTTTTCCACGTTCAGCTTCTCCACCAGGCTGTCAAAGCCCCCTGCCGCGGAGATTATGGTAAACAGGATTATAAATCCTCCCAGCACCATGATTATTCCCTGTATGGTGTCGGTGGTGGTCACGGCCTTAAAGCCGCCCACCGAAGTGTATACTATTACGACTATGCCAAAGAGCGCAAGTCCGTATATATACGGAAGTCCTGTTATGGACTGAAACAGCACCGCGCCGCCGATAAACTGGCTCATCATCTGGGCTATGAAAAACAGCACCAGGCAGATAGACGAAAACCAGACGACAGCTTTAGAGCCGTACCTCTCCCTGAGGAAATCCGTCACCGTTACGGCGTTGGTCTTTCTGGCTATGATCGCAAATTTCTTTCCAAGTATGGACAGAATTATAAACGCCGTCGGAACCTGTACCATGGAAAGGTAAACCCAGACAAGACCCTTCTCATAGGCCACTCCTGGGCCCCCAATGAAGCTTGATGCGCTGGTAAAGGTAGCGACAAGGGTCATGGCGAGAACCAGTCCGCCCATGGACCTTCCGCCCATGAAGTAGTTGTTCAGAAAGCTCTTTTTAGCGTCCCTTCTCGCCTGCGCGCGGCTCACCACAAGGCCCGCAACCAGGTTGACGATCAGATATACGAGAAGGACTCCTATGAGTATGGCGGTGTATTTAGTCATTCTGTTCACCACCCTTCACGAAAGGCTTCGCGTCGTCGGTTGCTGCGGCCGCCTGAGCTGTCCCGGCCGCCTGCTTTAGCTCTGCAGCTGTCGTCGCTGCCTGCTTTAGCTCTGCGGCCTGCTTTGTCGCAGTCTCCGGCGCTGTCTCGGCTGCCTGCGCCGCGTCGGTCGCGTCAGGCTCTTCGCCTCTCTCCGGCCCCAGCTCAAAATTCTTAAAGAAGCACTTCACCACTATTATGGTCGCCGCCACAAAAAGCGCGTAGCCCACAACGCAGCTTAAGAAAAACCACATCGGCAGTCCGAACACGTAGGTGTACGTCTCTGTCGTACCCTTTTCCGCAATGCCGTAGCCCGTAAAGTACCACCAGATGAAAAAGGCTGCATACAGTATAACCGAAACGATAGCCTCTTTCCGGATCTGACGGTTCTTCTCCTTCTCAGACATATTCTGTCCAGTAGTATTCATTTTTTCCTCCTTCAGTAGCGTCCCGTCTTTAGCACTGCGGCGGCCTCGGTTTATACCGGGTTCGCCCCGCCTTTCCGGGTACACTCTAAAATAACTTTGACACTTTAGTATAACACTAATCGGCCGGCATTGTAACCGTGCAAAAGAAATTTTTTTATAAGGATTGCACTGGGTATGCTGCGGGCCTGACTTGCAGGCATGGGGCAGGCTATAAAGGGAGCCGTTATGTGGGTCGTTATCCTTTTCTGCTTTAAATCCCGAAAAAGGATAACGAAATTAAACCCTTTTGCGCAAAAGCTGCAAAACAGGTATAAGAAAAACTTAAAAGCCTGAACGCTTTTATACCTATTTTTCTTAAAACCTCAAAACAGGTTGAAATTCATTACCCTTTTTTTGTGATAACGCTTCAAAAAGGTTAACGCTGACCCGCCCACGCTGCACCACCACCGCCCACGCCCACGCTGTCCTGCCGTAAAGCTTTACCACAGCTCCCCCTTTGTGTATAATAAAATTACTAATTAGAAAATTTTCAATTTCAATGTAGTATCCGGCGATAAAACACGAGCATACAGGTAGAGGGAGGAGACGAACATGAATACTGAAGAAGGAAGGCTTAAGGCCGACGAGTACATAATCGAGCTGTTTTTCGCCCGGTCCGAGGACGCCATATCGTCGCTGGATGAAAAGTACGGCAGGACGTGCCGCAGCATTTCATTTAACATAGTCGGTAACCTTGACGACGCCGACGAGTGCGTCAACGACGCGTATCTGGGCGCGTGGAACGCCATACCCCCGGCAAGACCGAATCCCCTTTTAACCTTTGTCGCAAAGATCGTGCGAAACGTCTCAATAAGCCGTTACCGGCGCAACTCCGCGGCAAAGCGCAGCAGCTCGTGCACGGTGGCCCTTGAGGAGCTGGAAAACTGCCTTGCAGACGCGCGCACCGTAGACGACGAAATGGAATCGGCGGAACTTGCGCGGATTATCGAAGAGTTTCTGAAGACTTTGTCCCTGAAAAACCGGGTCATCTTCATGCGAAGGTATTACTTTTCGGACAGCATCAAGGACATCTCGGCTCTTACGGGGCTCTCCGAAAAAAACGTGTCCGTCCGCCTCGCGCGCACCCGCGCCAAAATGCGCGATTATCTTAATTCAAGGGAGGTGTCAGTATGAACATAGAGAAATTCACCGATGCTCTCGGCGAAGTCGACGACAAATACGTCACCGAAGCCCTTTCCTACAAAAAGAGCAAAAGGGGCAGGAAATATATATTTACTTTTGCGGCGGCAGCCTGTATTCTGCTGGTAGTCGCAGCGGGAGACAGATTCCTGACCGGTCCTGCGCCTGACGAAAATGCAGACCGCCATCTGTCAAAGGCTGAAGCGTCGGAGTCCGGAGAAAGCAGCGGCAATGGAGGTCCCGCAATAGGTCTATGGATGTATGACTTCGATGAATACGAAATGGCAAGTCCGTGGACGGAAGACATGAATTTTGAAACCCTTCCGGTATATAAAAACCTCTCCTATCATAAAGCCGGCGCACCGGTCGGTCTGAGCGAAGAGGAAATGGAGAAAAGATTTATGGCGGCAGCAAATGCTCTCGGCCTGGATTTTCAGTCCAGAGAGGCCGTTACCGAAACGTACCCCGATTACCTCAACGATATGAAGGAAACGGAATGGGTTACTAAAATCACAGGTACAATTGAGGATACGACCCTCACCGTATATGCAAACGGAGAAACCGAGGTGAAATTTGAGCCTGCCATAAAGCTTCCCGGAAATTACAACTTCACATACGGAAACACGTCAGACGGCGAGGCTCGGGAGGTGCTCGACTATCTGTGCGGCGAGTATTCAGACCTCATCGGATTCGATGAAGCGAGAAAAATCACGTGGAACAGTTACGGAATTTCAAGCGATTTAGATGATAATGATGAAATCACAAATTCCTATCCGGTAGTTGATCGTCAGTATCAGGTAACGGATATTTCCGGAGAAGGCGCGGAAAGACTTCCAAATACCAATTTCCGCCAGGCGACATTTGCCCCTTATGATGACAACTCCCTTTGGATCATCAGAGTATATGACGTGTATGACTCTCTGGAAAAGCTGGGCGACTATCCTCTCATATCCATAGACGAAGCAAGGGAGAAGCTGCAGAAAGGCGAATCCGCCATGATCGGCACAGATGAAAAATATCCGGTTGAAGATATGAGCAAGGTCGTCGGTATTGAGCTTTCTTACAAATACAGCGTCCTCGACGAATATACCCTCCCATACTACGTGTTCTGGGTGGAAACCGGCGAAGTACAGTTCGGTCTGAAAGAATACAGTCCGATATACGTACCTGCTATCGAGGAAAAATATATCTCCGATATACCGACTTACGACGGCTACTTTAACGGATAGGATATATGGCCTGGTATTTTGGCTCCCAGAAATTTCAAGCTGCAAAGCCGTATTGTCCGTTATCCTGTTTTGCGATTTCGGTCAAAACAGGATAACTCAATCCGATGCAGGCCTGTAACCCCGCACACCCCACACACGCGAAAAACACCCGCACCGAATCCGGCGCGGGTGTTTCTGATTTCAATATGTGAGATGAGGTACTATTCCTCGTCGTAGCTCTTCTGCAGAGCTTTGAGGTGTTCGTATCTTTCCTTAGCCATCTCTTCGGACTTGGTGAAGAGTTCTTCAGCTCTCTCAGGGAATCTGAGGGACAGGGAGTTGTAACGAACTTCTCCCATGAGGAAGTCTCTGTAGTTTTCAGTTGCTTCCTTGCTGTCGATGATGAGCGGATTCTTTCCTTCTTCAGCCAGCTGCGGATTGAATCTTAACAGGTTCCAGTATCCGGAAGCTACTGCGTGCTTCATCTCTTCCTGAGCCTTGTTCATGCCCTTCTTTACACCGTGGTTGATACATGGTGCGTAAGCGATGATGATGGAAGGACCGTCGTAAGCCTCAGCCTCTCTGATTGCCTTCAGAGTCTGGTTCTGGTCAGCACCCATAGCTATCTGAGCTACGTATACATAGCCGTAAGCCATAGCTATCTGAACCAGATCCTTCTTCTTTACGGACTTACCGGAAGCAGCAAACTTGGCTACTGCACCGATAGGAGTGGACTTGGAGGACTGTCCGCCGGTGTTGGAGTAAACTTCGGTATCGAATACCAGGATGTTTACGTTCTCGCCGGAAGCGATTACATGGTCAAGTCCGCCGTAACCGATATCATAAGCCCATCCGTCACCGCCGAAGATCCATACGGACGGCTTGATAAGCATGTCTTTGTTATCTACAACGTACTTTGCGTCTCCGTTCTCAGCAGCGATCTTCTCGCATGCGGTAAGGAGTGCCTTGCCTGCGATTTCAGCAGCCTGAGCATCGTCCATTCCTTCTACCCATGCAGTTGCAGTAGCGCCGAGGGTTCCCTCAAGTCTTTCTACTACAGCCTTCATTTCCTGACGGCGAACCTTCATGGAAACTGCCATACCAAGACCGAATTCAGCGTTATCCTCAAACAGGGAGTTAGCCCATGCAGGACCTCTGCCCTCTTTGTTTACGGTGTACGGAGTGCTCGGTAAGCTGTTACCCCAGATGGAGGAGCAGCCTGTAGCGTTAGCGATGAACATTCTGTCACCGAAGAGCTGGGTAACGAGTTTTGCATAAGGAGTCTCACCGCATCCAGGGCATGCTCCGGAGAACTCGAGGAGCGGCTGCTTGAACTGGGAGCCCTTAACTGTAGTCTCAGCGAAAGGTACTTCTTTCTCGGAAACTTCTGCGAAGAGGTAGTCGTACTTCTTCTGCTCTTTTTCAGTAACTTCTTCGGAAACGGCTACCATATTCAGAGCCTTTTCCTTAGCAGGACAAACCTGTGCACAGGATCCGCATCCTACGCAGTCAAGTGCGGAGATACCGATGGTGAAGAGCTTTCCTTCAGTGCCCTTACCCTTCATCTCTACGTAGTCGCCGTCGATGTTTGCAGCTTCCTTCTCGTCCAGAACGAACGGTCTGATTGCAGCATGCGGACAAACGTATGCGCACTGGTTACACTGGATACAGTTTTCCTTAGTCCATACAGGAACGTCTGTTGCAATTCCTCTCTTCTCGTGAGCTGCGTTTCCGCTAGGAACCATACCGGTGGAAGTCTTAGTGAATACGGAAACCGGAATATCGTCGCCTTCCAGCTTGCTGTAAGGAACTACTACTTCGTTCAGGTAATCGGTGTGGAACTGGTCGCGGCCTACTTCTGCCTTTGGAGCAGCATCGTCAGCGCAGTCAGCCCAGGAGGCAGGTACTTCTACCTTGTGAATATCGTTGATTCCTCTGTCAACAGCTGCGATGTTCATGTTGACGATGTTCTCACCCTTACGTCCGTAAGTGTGTCTGATAGCGTCCTTCATGTACTCTTCAGCCTGCTCGATAGGAATGATGTTAGCCAGTTTGAAGAATGCAGCCTGGAGTACGGAGTTGGTTCTTCTTGCTCCGAGGCCGATTTCCTTGGCGATGGATACTGCATCGCAGGTGTAGAACTGAATGTTGTTCTTTGCGATGTATCTCTTCATGGTTGCAGGGAGCTGCTCGTCAAGCTCTGCATCGGTCCAGGTAGTGTTCAGGAGGAAGTATCCGTTTGGCTTAACGTCCTCTACCATTCTGTACTGATGTACGTATGCTTCGTTGTGACATGCAACAAAGTCTGCCTGCTTTACGTAATATGTGGACTTGATAGGCTCGTCTCCGAATCTCAGGTGGGAAATGGTTACGCCGCCGGATTTCTTGGAGTCATACTGGAAGTATGCCTGAACCTTCTTGTCGGTGTGGTCACCGATGATCTTAACGCTGTTCTTATTAGCGCCGACAGTTCCGTCACCGCCGAGTCCCCAGAACTTACACTGAACTGTTCCTGCAGGAACGGTGTCAGGGTACTCGGAAGGAGTGAGGGACAGGTTGGTAACGTCGTCGTTGATGGAAAGAGTGAACTCTTTCTTAGGCTCTGCTGCCCAGAGGTTTTCGTAAGCAGCGAGGATATCTCCAGGCTGAACGTCCTTGGAACCCAGTCCGTAACGTCCTCCGGTGATGAGGCACTTCTCAAATTCAGTTCCTCTCAGAGCGGATACTACGTCGAGGTAGAGCGGTTCGCCTACGCCGCCAGGCTCTTTTGTTCTGTCAAGAACAGCGATCTTCTCAACTGTCTTTGGCATAACGTTAAGGAGATATTTAGTGGAGAACGGTCTGTAGAGGTGTACCTCGATGATGCCGACTTTCTTGCCCTTTGCATTGAGGTAGTCGATAACTTCCTCTGCAGCGTCACATGCGGAACCCATAGCGATAACGATGGTATCTGCATCAGGAGCTCCGTAGTAGTTGAACGGCTTATAGTCTGTTCCGATCTTCTCGTTAATCTTCTGCATGTAGTTGTTTACGAGATCGGCTGTTTCGTTGTATGCGGTGTTGATAGCCTCTCTGTGCTGGAAGAAGCTCTCAGGCTGCTCTGCACTTCCCATTGCATGAGGATGCATAGGGTTTAATGCGCTTTCTCTGAATCTCTTAACTGCTTCCCAGTCAACCATGCTCTTCAGTTCATCGTAATCCCAGGTCTCTATCTTCTGATATTCGTGGGATGTTCTGAATCCGTCAAAGAAGTGAAGCACAGGGAGCTTGCCGCTTATAGCGGAAAGGTGTGCAACCGCAGCAAGGTCCATAACCTGCTGTACGCTGTTGGAAGCGAGCATTACAAAGCCTGTCTGACGAACGCTCATTACGTCGGACTGGTCTCCGAATATGGAAAGAGCATGAGTAGCAAGGGCTCTTGCAGATACGTGGAATACCGTAGGAGTCTGCTCTGCAGCCAGCTTATACATGTTCGGAATCATAAGAAGCAATCCCTGGGAAGCGGTGAATGTGGAGGTGTAGGAACCTGCTGCTACAGATCCGTGTACAGCTCCGGCAGCTCCTCCTTCGGACTGCATTTCAACAATTTTTACCTTTTCGCCGAAAATGTTTTTTCTGTCCTGAGCAGTCCATTCGTCCATGCTCTCGGCCATCGGCGAAGACGGTGTGATAGGATAGATGGCAGCTACCTCGGTGAAGGCATAAGCCACATGTGCGGCAGCGGTGTTACCATCCATGGTCTTGAGTTTTCTCATCTCAATCGTTCTCCTTCCTTGATATGGGTTATTTGCATGCGGACACGTCGCCAAAACCCGAAGTTTTCAGCCTTTGGCCGCGTCATCATGTTCCAATCCCCCGCCTGCCGAGGCGGAGAATCTTGTATACACGCTTAGTTTTATATTACTCCTCTCACCTCGTAAAGTCAACCGTCTCAGGTCTATTTTTGATAATAATATAACGAAGAGCCCTCTTTCTTCCCCGGACAAAAAGTGCTAAAATATTCATTGCGCAAATAAATGTTTTTCAGAAAACTTTTTTGAGAGGAGAGTTTGATAATAAATGGGAGAGGAACATGGTGTAACATTCAGTTCCGCCAGAATAAGGCGGCTTATCCTGCCTTTGATAGTAGAGCAGACCCTTGCCATAACCGTAGGCCTTGCCGATTCCATAATGGTTGCCGTAGTCGGCGAATCGGCAGTATCCGCAGTATCCCTTGTTGACACGGTAAACGTTCTCATGGTGAACGCCTTTACCGCCCTTGCCGCAGGAGGCGCAGTGGTAGCCGGCCAGTACATCGGCCAGAAGCGGCTTTCAATGGCCAACGACGCCGCAAGGCAGCTGACGGTCTTCATTCTTTTCGTGTCGGCCGTTGTGACCGCCCTTCTCTATCTCTTCAGAGACCCAGTCCTTCACGGACTTTTCGGCTCCGTGGACGAGGACGTTATGGATTATGCCAAAACCTACTTCAACATAGTTGAAATCTCCATTCCGTTTTACGCCGTCTACAGCGCGGGAGCGGCCCTTTTCAGAATCATGGGCAACTCCGCCGTATCCATGAAGGTTTCACTTTTTATGAACGCTTTAAACGTCTGCGGAAACGCTCTGCTCATCTTTGTCGTAAAGATGGAGGTGGAAGGCGTGGCAATTCCGACGACCGTCTCAAGAGTCACCGGCATGTTCATCATCATGGGACTTCTGAGAAAGAAAACTCTTCCTATTCACATAGACACCTTCAAAGGCTTCCGTCCCGAAAAGAATCTCATCGCCAACATCTGCCGCATCGGCGTTCCAAACGGCGTTGAAAACAGCCTGTTCCAGCTGGGCAAAATCATGCTCCTCAGCGTTGTTTCCGCCTTCGGCACCGCCTCAATCGCAGCAAACGCCATAGGAAACACGGTTTCCAGCTTCCAGTGCGTAGCAGCTTCCGCCATCGGAACCGGCATGGTCACCATCGTCAGCCAGTGCGTCGGCGCCCACCACTTCAAAGCCGCCCGCTACTACACGGCAAAGCTGATGAAGATCGCGTACATCGCAATGGCCGGCTCCTGCCTTTTCATAATGGCCATAATGCCTCTCATTCTGAAGCTTTACAACGTATCAGACGAAGCTGCCGACATGGCGAGGATCCTGATTCTCCTTCACGGCATCATCGGAATAATACTCTGGCCAATGGCCTTCACCTTCCCTCAGACCCTCAAAGCCGCAGGCGACACCACCTTCACCATGATCGTTGCCATCGGCTCCATGTGGGTATTCAGAATCGTCTTCGGCGTAATATTCGCCAAATACCTTGGCCTCGGCGTCATCGGCGTATGGCTTGCCATGTTCATCGACTGGGTATGCCGAATCGTGTTCTTCGTCATACGCTACCGCGGCGACAAATGGGAGAAGAAGTTTATTCAGTAGCTCTGCTGCCGGCCGGTGTGCAGGTGGCAGAACCCCCGGTTTGGTCAAACCGGGGGTTTTCAATTGGAAGACCAATTTATTCTTGGTCAAATCACAATTTACGGTCTGAAAAACCAAATCGTGTTTGGTTTAATTCTCATTTATAGCTGGAAAAACCAAATTTCTTTGGTCAAATCGCTCTCACGGGCTTTAAAAACCAATCTTAGCTTCCTGATATTTACATTTACTGGTGTATACTTACTGTATTGGCGATAATTACGACCAAGCTGCGCCGATTCTCCTTTTTCATTTTGGTTTTTATCCCTTGTATCCGTTAAAAAACCAAAGATTTTTGGTTTTTTACCCTCTGATACCGGATTCGACCAAACGGCTCCTCTCCTACAAAGTCTGCACGTTCCGCTCAGTTTAGGCAAATGCAGATTTAGTCTGCTGCTTCCTAAATTTCTTTAGATAAATCGCTATATGGAGCAGTAAAAGCTAAACTTTTCGCCTGAAATGCCGCGTATTTTGGCGATTATTCGCATACATATGCAGCATCTCGTATATTGAGTGTATACAATTTAGGTCTGGCAGCAGCTTTTTCCGTTTTTCCTAAAGATTTTTAGGAATTGGCCCTCCGTACGGCGATTTTGCTAAACTTCAAAGCAGAGCGCGACAGCGCAGACATCAGTCGTGCAAAAGTCACAACTTGCTGGCACCGCACACTCCCTGCTGCACCCCTCCAGCACCACTAAAAAATCCCGGACTCGCGTGAGTCCGGGATTTCCCGTTCCGGTTAAATATCCGGTTTACTATCCGGTTTAGCATTCGGTTAGTTATCCGGTTTAATATCCGGATCATAGTCCGGTTTTTTACAGTTCTTATTCCTCTTCCATCGGCTTCAGGTCGTCAGCGAAGATAAGCTTGCAGCCTGTTGCAGCCTGAATGTCTTCTTTGGTGTAGTCCGGATGAAGCTCGGTTACTACGAGGCCTTCATCGGTTACCTTCATAACGCCCATTTCGGTTACGATGAGGTTTACGCACTTCTCTGCGGTAAGCGGAAGAGTGCACTTCTCGAGGATTTTGTGGTTACCCTTCTGGGTGTGGGTCATGGCGATGATTACTTCCTTTGCTCCGGATACCAGGTCCATTGCTCCGCCCATTCCGGCAACCTTCTTGCCAGGGATAATCCAGTTGGCAAGGTCTCCGTTTTCGGCAACCTGCATAGCTCCCAGGATAGTGGCGTCAACGTGGCCGCCTCTGATGATTCCGAAGGAGGTTGCGGTGTCGAAGTAGTTAACCCAAGGAACTGCGGTTACGTAAGCTCCGCCGGAGTTGATGATATCAACGTCTTCCTTGCCTTCTTCAGCCGCTGCGTCAAGTCCGGTAAATCCGTTCTCGGAATGAAGGGTTACGGTTACGCCTTCAGGAAGGTAGTCAGAAACCATAGTAGGGAGACCGATTCCAAGATTTACAACGTCTCCGTCTTTTAATTCTTTAGCTACTCTCTTAGCAATTCTTACTTTTATATCTGCCATCTTTCTTCCCCTCCTACAACTGAATCTACCAGTACGCCGGAAATTGCGAACGTATCCGGATCGACCTCGCCTACCTCTACCAGCTTCTCGGTAGCTACGATAACCTTGTCTGCAGCTCCTGCCATAGGATAGTTGAAGTTCTTAGTAGCCTTAGCGCACATGAAGTTTCCGAAAGTATCGGCGATGGTCGCTCTGCAGAATGCGTAATCTGCGTGGAGAGGTCTCTCAAGGAGGTATCTCTTTCCGTCGATTTCGATTACTTCCTTATCTCTGCCGAGCTCGTCCTTCTCGGTTTCCATAGGTGTTCCCAGACCGGTCGGTGTAAGCACTCCGCCGAGACCGTAAGCTGCCGCTCTGATCTTCTCTGCAAGAGTTCCCTGCGGTACGAGGGTGTAAGTGAGGGTACCCTCTGCAAACTGCTCGTTCAGCTTAGGGTTAACACCCAGGTGGGAAGCGATGATGTGGTCAACCATGTGGTGCTCTAAAAGCTTACCTACGCCTCTAGGAGTTCTTGCGCCATACTGACCCTGGTCAAGTCCGCCGTCGTTGGCGATTACGGTTAAGTGTTTTACTCCTTTTCTTACCAGAGCATCCATAAGGATTTCCGGTGATCCGGTTCCGAGGAAGCCGCCGACCATTATGGTCATACCGTCTTTAACGCCGGCAACTGCTTCATCGGCAGTAATTACTTTGTTAATCATGTCTAAAATCACCTTTCTACAAAATATTGTCTACTTAAAATCTCCGTGCTGCCCTAAAGCCGCGCTACAAGTAATTATATCACACTGACCTTTAAAATACAACGGCGGCGGCGGGCTTTTGAGGATTTTTGTTAAAAAGTTAGCAAAATCTTCTTCAGACAAAATGTGAAGCGCCTGCACTTCAGGTTGACCCGAGTGCAGGCGAAAAAATCAGGTTTGCACTTTTTGTCCCTAAATGAGTCCGACGATGAGGAAGCCTCCGCATACCACTATTCCTGAGAACAGGAGCGTGATGATGCAGTATCCCATAATGTCTCTTGCGGAAAGGCCCGCGATACCCAGTGCAGGGAGAGCCCAGAACGGCTGAATCATGTTGGTCCATGCGTCACCCCAGGCAATACCCATACCTGCGATGGCAGGATCGACGCCAAGCTCGAGAGCCGCAGGCATCATGATAGGTCCCTGAACTGCCCACTGGCCGCCGCCGGAAGGTACGAAGAAGTTTACGATACCTGCGGACAGGAATGTGAACAGCGGGAAGGTAACCTCTGTGGAAATGGATACGAAGAAGTTACTGATAACGCTGGCAAGGGACTGTCCTCCGTCCAGGGAGAATGTCATCATACCCATGATTCCTGCGTAGAACGGGAACTGAAGTATGATTCCGGCAGAACCTTTTGCCGCGTCGGTGATGGCGCTTACGTACGCTATAGGCGTCTTGTGACAGACGATACCCAGCATGAGGAATATAGTGTTTACAATATCCAGGGTAACGTTGAAGCCGTTGTTTGTGAAGTAGTAAACCAGGTAAGCCAAAAGAAGCACGGCGATAATCATCGATGCGATCACGCTGTTTTCCATCTTCTCTGCAGGAGTCTCAGGCTTTTTGAATACTCTTACCTCGTCCACGAGAAGGTTGGTGTCCACGGTGATGGTTTCGTCAGGAGACGGATGCATCTTCGCGTTGATGAAAGGAAGACATACGATGATTACGAGTACCATCAAAAGGTTATAAGGTGCAAAAATTGTCTCCGACGTCGGAATAGGTGTGGATACCGCTCCACCCGTTGCGGCAAGAAGAGCGTCTTCGCCCGGTGTTGCCAGCGCCAGCGGAATGGAACCGGAAAATCCTGCATGCCAGATAACGAATCCGGAATATGCGGACGCGATGAGAAGTCTGTAGTCGATTCCCTTTACCTGTCTTGCGATTTCCTTGGCAAGAATGGCTCCGACTACGAGACCGAATCCCCAGTTGATCCAGCAGGCGATAAGGGATACAAAAGTAACGATTACGATTCCCTGGAAAGGGCTCTTGGCTATTGAAGCAATGCGCTCCACCAGCCTTTTAACTACAGGAGCGTTGGCAAGAGCTGTACCCAGTACCAGAACCAGGATCATCTGGCTGGTAAATGAAAGCAGACTCCAGATTCCTGCTCCCCATCCGCCTACGACCTGCATAGGAGATGCACCGGTTGCCGGGATTGCAGCGATAAATACAATCACCGTCAGCACGATGCAGAAGATGAACGGATCCGGTAAAAAGCGGTTTACCAGATGCACGCATCCATTGGTAAATTTTTTGAACATTTTCTTACCTCCAAACATAACAAATTTCCCACAGGATATTGTATCCCTCTGTTAAAACATTGTCAATAATTTAACAACATTGCAAAAAATTCAGAATCTAACGCGGACCGAGGCGCTTCCTTTCAGGTGTATACAGAATACGGAGGTGGAGAGCCCCTCGTGGCCGGGACAAAGTTTCTGCCCGACCGGCCCTGCCCGCCGCGCCAAAAAAGCAGAAAACCGGCGGCCTTTCCCCCGGCCGCCGGTTTTCCCGTCACGCAAAAGAGACTGCCCATCGGCGGAAATCCCGCCGGTGCAGCAGTCTCTGTTTGCTAACCTATATCAATTAACTTGATCCGTCTTATCTGTCAGCGATGTTCGGCTTCTTCTCCCAGCCGCGCTTCTTAACTTCCTGCATGATGTAGCTCATTACGTGCTCAGCATACTTTCCAGGGCCGAAGCCTGCGTCGTAGCCCAGCTCCTGAGCCAGCTCGTGGGAAATTCTCGGACCGCCGCAGGTGAGGATAACTTTGTCGCGGAGGCCTTCAGCCTCAACCAGCTCTACCATCTGAGTGAGCTGCTTGATGTGGATGTCCTTCTGGGTTACAGTCTGGGAAACCAGAATAGCGTCTGCGTTTACTTCCTTTGCCTTGGCTATAAGCTCTTCGCAAGGAACCTGGGAACCCATGTTGTACGCAACAACGTGCTTGAATCTCTCAAGACCGAAGTGGCCGTGGAAGCCCTTCATCTGAATGATGGCGTCGATACCTACGGTATGAGCGTCGGACTCGATGGAAGCTCCAACTACAACGATGTCTCTGCCGATGTTTTCTGCTATCCACTCTCCGCACTCAACACGATCCATTACGGTACCCTCTACCTTAGGTACGTTGATTGCCGTGTAGTCGATGGTCGGCTGTGCGCTGCCGTATACGTTGAAGAAAGTATATCCTTTGGTAAGCTCGCAGTAGTAAGCAACGTTAGGCTCGTCGATGCCAAGCTTCTTAACGTACTGCTTTGCGCACTCCTCTGCCTCTTCACCGTAAGGAACAGGAAGGGTGAAGGAAATCTGAACTTTACCGTCGTTTAAAGCGTCGCCGTAAGGCTTAACGCAGGTTAAATCAACCTGAGTGTTTGCTGTCTTTGTCTCTGCCATATCAGTGCACCTCCTTATTCATGATCCATAAACATCTTGATGAATGGATTGAAGTAGTTTTCACCCTTGGTGCAAACGCCCTCAAGACCATGTCCTCCGTCGAACGGACGCTTAACTCCGCCGAACTTACCCTGTTCGATAGTAGCGAAAAGTCCGTCCTTTTCAACCTCTGCAAGGAGAGCGTCAGCCTTTGCGAGAACCTCCTGAGCTCTGCTCTGAATGATTCCGCCTTCCTTGAACTCTACCTCGTCTCCGATGTGTCTGCAGTTGTTGAAGATATACTGAGCGTTCTCGATGGACAGATATCTATCCTGCATGAACGGAGTGTGAATAGCTTCGGTGAGCATACCGGTAAGGAGGATGGACTGGTTGGTCCAAACGGTTACCAGGTTGAAGAGAGCATCCTGCAGATGTCCTCTGAAGATGTTTCCTGTCATGAACTTTGTAGGCGGCATGTACTTGAGTCTTGCCTTCGGGAAGATCTCTCTTGCCATCTGCGCCTGGGAAAGCTCGAGGAGGAATCCGTCCTCGGTGGCAGGATCCATTTCGAATGCGTGACCGAGACCCATCTGCTCTTCAGGAATGTTTGCGAGTACGGCAAACTGCTCGTTGATGAACTGGGAAGCGGTTACGGTGTGAGCGGACTCGATAGCGTCGTCGGTGGTGAGGTAGTTGTCCTCGCCGGAGTTAAAGATGATTCCGCAGTATCCGATGATTACTCTGGACATGAACTGGTCAACCAGAGTTCTCTGCATATTGATGTCTCTGAAGAGAATTCCGTAAATAGCGTCGTTGAGCATTACGTCAAGTCTCTCGAGAGCTCCCATTGCTGCGATTTCAGGCATGCACATTCCGGAGGAGTAGTTGCAGAGTCTGATGTATCTGCCTACCTCTTCGCCTACCTCGTCGAGAGCCTTTCTCATGATTCTGAAGTTCTCCTGGGTAGCGTATGTTCCGCCAAAGCCTTCAGTGGTTGCTCCGTAAGGAACGTAGTCGAGAAGGGACTGAGCGGTGGTTCTGATAACGGCGATAACGTCCGCGCCCTGTCTTGCCGCAGCCTGCGCCTGAACGACGTCCTCGTAGATGTTTCCGGTAGCTACGATAACGTAGATGTACGGCTCTTTACCTTCGCCGATGGTGTTGAGGTACTCCTGACGCTTAGCCTTCTGCATGTCGATTTTCTCAAAGGTCTTCTTGATGTAAGGCATGAGCGCTTCCGCAGCCTGCTCCTGGCTGCAGGTTGCAAGCTTGGTTATCTCAAGCTTTCCTGCCGCGATTTCCTCAGCGATTTCCTGAGGAGCCTTTCCTGTCTGAACGATTGCGTTACCCATCCAGTAAGCAGCACCTGTCGGAAGTCCGCCCTCCTCCTTGATGTGGTCAACTACCACGTTAGGAAGCGGCGTGTCAACATCATCGACGCCGTCAACACCTAAGAGTCTAACGATAGTTCTTTCGGTGGATACAGTTGTGTGACGGTCGATGAATTCCTGCATGTCGCGAGCGATGTTTGCGGCATGCTGACGGGCGCTGTCAACAACTTTCGGGTCAAGGTTAAGTTTGCTTTTCATCCTTTTTCTCCTTATCTTATATATTTTTTTGCTCCCTCGATAATCTCCCTGCTTATGCCGAGCATGGAGGCTATGCTGAGGGCGTCCTTAGGTACCTGCGCTTCGTTTTCAACCCGCTGCAGGCGATAGTCCATATATTTGGATATTATATTTATTCTATCACGGCGGTTTGCGTGCTGTATCTCGCTGTTGAGAAGGTTGAAGTCGCATCCTGCAAGGCCTCTGACCTGCATGTTGACCACGCCTTCCTTTTCGGTTACAGACTCAAAGTGCGTCGTGATTAGAGAAATATACGGTTTTTCCATGAGGTAGTCCACTAAAGATTTTGTCAGAGCGGTTCCCTCGGTAGGATTGGTTCCCGATGCAATCTCGTCCACCAGAATCAGCGAACGCTCATCGGCGTTGTCGAGAATTTCCTTAAGCTCCTCCATTTCGCTTCCGAAGCTGGAAAGCCCTCTCTCCACGGACTGGCTGTCTCCTATGAGAATCTGCATGTAATTGGAAAGTCCGATTCTCGCCCTCTCCGCCGGAACGAAAAATCCGTACTGGGCCAGGATCGGAACCTGTCCCGAAAGCTTCAGGGATATGGTCTTTCCTCCCATGTTGGCTCCCGTAATGAGAGTGACTCCGTCCTTTAAGGAAATGGATACCGGGCAGTATTCCTTGCCCTTGGATTTTATGATGTCCTCCACCTGGAGGTTTCTTCCGTTCTCGAACTCCACAACGTGCTCGCCGACGATTTCAGGCTTTACCAGATCGTGCCTTATGGAGTAGACGGCCCTTGCAAGAGCCAGATCCAGCGCGCCCATTTTGTCGCAGTTCTCCAAAATGACCCCGGCCTTTTCGGAAATCTTTTTAGAAAGAACCTCCCGGATCCTCTCCTCTTCCGCGTCTATCTCCTCGTTCAGCTTTTCTATTTCGGAGATGTACCCGTAAACGGTCTCCGTCGGTTTAAGCTGCAGGGTCGCGCTCATGTAGTCCTGATCCGTCATCTCCAGCTCGGAAAGATTTATTATCTTCTCGTAGTCCGGATGGGATTTTGCCACCACTATGTCGAACTTAGGCGTAAGGTTCACGCCGTGATTTTTTCTCAGCTCTTCCCTTGCCGCCTTCTGCTCCCGGCGTATCTGCTTCTCAAACTCCCGTTTCTTTCCGCGGAATTCTCCCAGAAGATGGCTGAACTCGTCGTAGATATAGAAGGTGTTGAGCCTGTCCCCTCTCGGGTCCAGCTCGTCGAGAAGGTCCTCCGTGTCCTCGAGGAAGTATTCCTCCGGCACGGTTTCAACCTTCGGCGCGTCTTCGTCGTCCGGGACAAAGTCTGCACTTTCCGGAGCGCAGCACTCCTTCATCTCGTCCATGCAGTGGGCGCCCTTGTAATCCCCTATTTCGTGCTCCATAGTCAGCTTCCTCAGCTGCCTCATCTGGAGAAGGAGAGATTTCACCTCGTAGAGCTCCACGACGGAGAGAACCGAGCTTCCGCTCCTTGAAACCGTAAGGCTCGGATCCTTGACCTCCATGAAGACCTCCTGAATCTTGTCGGTAAGGTTCCTGTTCTGCTTCACAAAGTGGATCATCTGCTCCACTCTGTCAAGCTCCGCCCTCAAAGCTTCCTCTTCCCCCGGATAGAACGGCTTTATCTCCTTCAGCTTTTTCTTGCCGAAGGGCGTATTAAGATCGAGACTCAGCATAACGTACTCGAGGCCGGTTTCCCGTCTCGTCTTAACGTTGGCAAGTCTGCGGTTTTTTCCCTGTTTCATGGTTACATCCTTACGTCCACCACAGGTATGTCCGGAATGGCCTTCTGCATTTCCTCAAGAAGGAAACGGTTATCGAAGGTGTAGCCTGCAGGGGCCCACGGATTCACTGTAATGGCTGCAATTTCAATGTTTTTCAGCACGCTCAGCCTGAAACCCTTCTTCCTGTATCTGCTCCAGTCCATGGCGCTTACGAATATCTTGGTAGGGTCCTTTAAAACGAACTGAACCTGCTTCAGATTCCGGAGACTTATGTCCGATATGACGCTGGTTGTGAAAGCTCCCGGAATATATATGTATCTCGTATTCTCGTCGATGCTGCCGTTTATCTCGCTGGCAGCTCCCAGTCCCGTGAGAAGATCAAGCTTTCTGACCTCTCCGGACTCCGTGACGAGCATAATCTTTTCTTCAAAGCTGTTTTTCTCTATGGCGTCTCTTACAGGGCCCGGCGCAAGCTCGGGAGATCTGTACAGGTTCACCACGTGAGCCGTCTCGTCCACCACGTTCTTAAGCTTTCTGGAAAGAACCGCTCCGGTGGAGAGTATTATAGCGTCCGACGTATCGGGAGAAGCTATGGTCTTTCTGTCTATGGCTCCGTCTATGAGTATGAGGTCGCAGCCCAGATTCAGCATATCTTCACAAAGAAGCTTCTGCTCGGCGTTGATGACAGGTCCTGCCACCTGAACGTATCCGGCTTCCCTTACGCGGCATATGAGGAGCTCTCCTATGGCCGTTGAGTACTTTGTCTTTTTCAGAACCTCAAGACCCGCGTCCGCCATGTCAAAGAGCAGCGACGGCACGGCTACGAGCATATCCTCGTCAAGGTAAACTCTCGGTTTTTCCGTACCCGTAACCAGATCCTGGCTCTCGCCGTCTCTGCCGGTTGACGTAACGCCCAAGGCAACGCCTTCATCTATGGCCTCTTCTATGAGGTAGTTGAGAGCCGTTGTCTTGCCTGCGTTCTTCGCCATTCCGACGATGGAAACAGATTTATATTTTTTTGATAAATCGTAGAGTAAACCCATATCTATGTAATGTCTTAATCCTTTTAAATCCTTTTTTAGACTATAGGGAGACCTTAAGGGTCCCCCTATAGCTTTTAAGAGTTATGCTTTATTATGCCTTGTTCTTGGCGTTTCTTGCGTTTCTCTCGTGTCTCAGCAGATGAGAAGGTTCCATGCTCTTGATCTGGAGTCCTTCGCCAAGTGCGGATACACCCTCGTATCTGTAGGTCTTCTTGCCGGTGCAGTAATCGCATGTGCACTTGAGATCAGGCAGACGAGGCTGAGTGTAAGTGGTGATAACACCTTCGTAGTTTCTGAGGATTACCTTGTCAGGTGTCTCGGAAATTACGTACTGCGGCATAACCGGAGTCTTTCCGCCGCCTCCCGGAGCGTCTACTACGAACGTAGGAACTGCATATCCGGAAGTATGTCCTCTGAGACCTTCGATGATTTCGATACCCTTGGCAACAGATGTTCTGAAGTGCTCGATACCTACGGACAGGTCGCAGATGTAGATGTAGTAAGGTCTTACTCTGTTGTAAACTAGCTTCTGAACCAGCTCTCTCATGATGTGCTTGCAGTCGTTAACTCCTCTTAAGAGTACGGACTGGTTTCCGAGAGGAATACCTGCGTCGGCAAGCTTTCTGCATGCTTCTGCAGCAGCAGGAGTGAGCTCCTTAGGATGGTTGAAGTGAGTGTTCAGCCAGATCGGATGATACTTCTTAAGCATGTTAACCAAATCATCGGTTATTCTCATAGGCATTACAACAGGTGTTCTGGAACCTATTCTAACGATTTCAACATGGTCGATCTTTCTCAGCTCGCTGATGATGTACTCGAGAGTATCGTCCTCTACGAGAAGAGCGTCGCCGCCGGACAGAAGAACGTCTCTAACCTCAGGAGTTCTTCTGATGTAATCGATACATGCATCGATGTCCTCTCTGGATCTTGCTCCGTCGGTTTCACCTGCAAGTCTTCTTCTGGTGCAGTGACGGCAGTACATGGAGCACTGGTCAGTGATGAGGAAGAGAACTCTGTCAGGATATCTGTGGGTAAGTCCAGGAGCCGGGGAGTCTGCATCTTCGTGAAGAGGGTCTGCGTCGTCAGCCTCGGATCTGTGCATCTCTGCAAGAGTAGGAACAGCCTGCATTCTTACAGGACATCTCGGATCGTCAGGATCCATGAGGGAAGCATAGTAAGGAGTGATACCTACTCTGAATCCGCCCATAACCTTAGCGATGTCCTCTTTCTCCTGCTCGGTCAGGTTTACTACCTGAGCGATTTCCTCTACGGTAGTAAGTCTGTGAGCAACCTGCCAATGCCAGTCGTTCCACTGCTCATCGGTTACGTCTTTGAAAAGAGGAATGTCTTTCCAGTTTCTAATAGCCATGTTAAGTCTCCTTTAAATTTCTTTTTTCGGACTTACAGCCGAAGTCCCCGCAAAGAGCCTCCGGCCGGTAAGTTTCTCGTTTAAGGTGTTTCGTTAAATTAAGCGTACATCTCAGCGAAGAGGTTTCTCAGTCCTTCATGCTCTCTGAGGCACTGGAGGGTGATAGCTGCATGACCCTTGGTGTATCCGTTTCCAACAATCATGGTAACGTCCTTGCCTACGCCCTCTGCTCCAAGAGCTGCCTTGGTGAAGCTTGTAGCCATGGAGAAGAAGTATACCAGTCCATCGTCCTTAGTGCAAAGGATAGAAGCCATCTCGGTGTTCTCGATGTTTACGCAGTTGATAACGATGTCGCAGAGCTCTCCGCCGGTAAGCTCCATAACCTTGTTGTACATTCCAACAGCGTCGGTTGCGTCCATATGGAAGTAATCGTCAGCAAGGTCGAGCTTTCTTGCTCTGTCTTCGGACTTCTGGGAACCTGCAGCGCAGATAACCTGTCCGGTTACGCCGGCTCTCTTCTTTGCTTCGTAGAGGCAGAGAAGTCCGGACTTTCCGCCGCCGCCGATAACCATAACCTTCTGGCCCGGCTTAACCAGCTTAGCGGTCTGTGCAGGAGCACCTGCAACGTCCAGTGCGGAAAGTGCAAGTCCTTCCGGCATGTCGTCAGGAAGCTTAGCGTAAATGCCGCTCTGGAAGAGGATTGCCTTACCCTTGATGTCAACCTGGTCGATGTCAGGTCTTACTTCGAGAATCTCGTCAATTCTCAGCGGAGTCAGGGACAGGGAAACCAGTGTAGCGATCTTGTCGCCTACCTTAAGGTCTCCTACATAGTTGTCGCCGATTTTCTCAACGGTACCGATGAGCATTCCGCCGGAACCGGTCCAAGGGTTCTTATGCTTACCTGCCTTGGCAACGATACCAAGCATGGTCTCCTTGATCTTTTCGATGTCGCCTTCAGCTCTTCTTTCGATCTCGGTGAAAGAAGCGGAGTCGATGTTAAGAGTCTTAACGTCGATGAGCACCTCGTTGTCGTAGATTTCGTCCATGTTGTTATCTACAACGTCTGCAGGCTGCGGTAAAACGCCCTTCGGGGAAATAACTCTGTGGGTTCCGTATGGGGATCCTTTCTTCTGCATAATAATCATCCTCCTAAAACAGTTAAAACTTAAGTTTTAAAAACAATTTACAGATTCGGCCTTACGCCGTTGTTTTAATTATAAAACAATTTACTTTTCATGTCTATGGCCCCCTGCGGCGGCCGGAGCAGATTATTTAAAAAATAACAATCGAACCGATATGTGTTCAATTTTCAAAAACGGTGAACCAGTAATGGCGCACCGCTTTTCAGTTTCTTATGCGTACAGCTCCGCAAAGAGGTTTCTGATCTTTTCGTCCTCTCTCAAAATCTGAAGAGCCACGTTGGCATGTCCCTTTGTATATCCGTTTCCTATCATCATGTTTACGTCTTTTCCCACGCCTTCTGCGCCCAGCGCAGCCTTTGTGAAGTCGGAAGCCATGGAGAAGAAGTATACGAGGCCGTCCTCCTTGCAGGCCATGATGGAAGCCATTTCCGTGTTAGGAATGTTTACAACGTTTATAACCACGTCTGCCAGCTTTCCGTCCGTAAGCTCGGAAATCTTCTCGTACATGTTTACCGCGTCGGTAGCGTCGGCAACTACGTAGTGGTCGGCAACGTCAACGCTCTTTGCTCTCTCAACGGAGGACTCAAAACCGTCCACGCAGATTACCTTGCCGTTTACGCCAACGGCTTTTCTTGCCTGATAGCAGCAGAGCATTCCGGACTTTCCGCCGCCGCCTAAAACTACCACCGTATTTCCCGGTCTTGCGATCTTGGCCGTCTGGGCAGGAGCGCCTGCAACGTCGAGAACGGAAAGAGCAAGGTTCTGCGGAATATCGTCAGGAAGAACTGCGTATATTCCGGACGCAAAGAGGATTGCCTCTCCCTTGATGTCAACCTGGTCGATGTCCTGTCTGATGTCCAGAATCTCTTCTATCTTAAGCGGAGTGAGGGAAAGGGATACGAGAGTCGCAATCTTGTCTCCCGGCTTAAGATCTCCCTCAAAATGCGGTCCCACCTCTTTTACGGTGCCTACCAGCATTCCGCCGGAACCGGTCCACGGATTCTTATGCTTTCCGGTCTTTTCAACAATACCCATTATTATCTCTTTGATCTTCTCAACGTCTCCGTCTGCTCTTCTCTCTATCTCGGTGAAGGACGCGGAGTCGATGTTGAGAGTGTGTACGTCGATGAGAACCTCGTTGTCGTAGATCTCCATGGTGTTGTCAACTGCGTCAGCCGGCTGCGGGAGAACTCCCTTCGGGCTGATAACTCTATGTGTACCGTAACGGTCGCCTTTCTTGAATTCCATAATGTACCCTCCTATTTTCTAAAACTTTATCTCATTAACCTCGATATTATTTAGCAAAGGGCGTGCCAAAATATGAAAAACGCCCGAAATCCTTGAATTTCAGGCGTTTTATCTCCTTATTAAAGCTGCGCGCCCCGATTTTCCCCTTTATCGAGAACCGAAATCGAATCACACCCCTGATATGCGAACCGGATTATGTTCGCTTTTCCTTTGTGGCGGCGGACCCGCCTGCAGGCGGGGTCTACAGCTCGTACTTCTTCTTTTTTCTTACCAGCTGAGTCTGGCTGATCCCTATGGCTTTTGCGGCTTTCCTGGTGGAGCCGTACTTTTCCAGAGCGTGCCGTATGATGTTCTTCTCAAAGTTGTCGACCATGGCGTCAAGGCTTACACCCTCGTCCATTCCCGACGCGTCAGGCGCATAGCCCTCCGTATCAAAGGCCTCCGAGTGCAGCTCCTTCATGACGTCTATAAGGGTAATGTTTTCGCCCTTTGCAGAGATCATCATTCGCTGAACCATGTTCTCCAGCTCCCTGATATTTCCCGGCCACTCGCACTGCTTCAGGTACTCCACGGCGTCCTCGTCAATGCCCCTCTTCACGCCGAACTTCTTGCCGTATGCGGATATGAAGTGGGCCGTCAGCGCCGGAATATCCCCGGTTCTCTCCCGGAGAGACGGCACCCTTATTCTGACCACGTTAAGCCTGTAGTAAAGGTCCCTTCTGAACCTGCCGTCGTCGATGAACTCCTCCAGATCGCGGTTTGTGGCGGATATTATCCTGACGTTGGTCTTTACCGGCGCCGTTCCTCCGACTCTGAAAAACTCTCCGTCCTGAATTACCCTGAGGAGCTTGGCCTGCATGTCGGGCGGAAGCTCTCCTATTTCGTCGAGGAAAATATCTCCGTTATCGGCAAGCTCAAAATACCCTTTCTTGCCGCCGGTTCCCGCTCCCGTAAACGCGCCCTTTTCGTAACCGAAGAACTCGGATTCCACCAGGTTAGGGGAGATGGACGCGCAGTTCACCTTGATGAAAGGCTGCATCCTGCGGCTGCTGTTTTTGTGTATCAGATTGGCGACCTTCTCCTTTCCCACGCCGGTCTCTCCCGTAATCAGAACGTTACAGTCGTATTTTGACACGGTCAGAATCTCGTCAAGGACGGCCGCCATGGCGTGACTCTCGCAGACAAAGCCGTCAAGGGCCTGCTGCCTTTGGCCCGAAGCCTCCATGAGCCTGGTCTTTCTGTTGAAAGGGTACGCCGGATCGTCGTTTACGGTCTGGCTGGTCAGGGCTGCCCCTTCTATGTACGGAACCAGGTCCTTCACTATTTCAATGTCGAATTCGTCGTAGGCTTCCAGGTACCCGTCTGCGCATCTGATATCAAGCTGGCGGGAAATGGATTCCGTTATATAAAGGGAGATGTTGTAGTTATTTATGAGGTTGGCGAACACCACGGTTCCGCCGCTTTTTGTGGCGAGAATGTTTATGGTCTCGGCCCCCGGTATGTCGGCGCAGTTTACGGACACGTCAAAGAGTGAATCGCCTCTCATTCCCTCAAGGCACTCGAGAGGCTTCAGTATATCCACGTAGTGGACCTCCGTAAAGACCTCCGCCATAAGCTCGTCGAGCCTTCCGCCTTTCATCACTATGTCGGTTTTCTTATCGAAGAGGCACACCACCTCCGCGTCCTCTCTCGCCACCTTTCTTATGGCGTACCCGAAGAGAAGGTTGGAGAGCAGGTTGTTTCCCACCACGAGAAACTTCTTCTTTCCCACCGCCGTGTTGCTTATCCTGTACAAAGTTCCCGACTCGTTGAAGGTGAAAAGGAGCATATTCACGGGAACCCCTTCCGGCTTTCTGATAAGGGGCACCTCGCTGTAGAGAATCGCATATCCTTCCGCATCTATCTGACCGAAGGCCCGGTCGATAGAAGTTATCTTATCTATATATACGGGAACCGATGCCATTGAGGCGTTGCAGATGACCTCATCGCCTACCTTGAAGCCTTTGCGGTTGTCGTATTCCTCGCCTATTTCCGCCACCACGCCGTAGAAAAGTCCGCCCGTGTCGGTCACCGGGTTGTGAAGCTTTCCCCGGCGAATGACGATGTCCATTATCCTCTGGCGTATTCTCTGCTCGCTGTTGTTGGACTCAAGGCATATCTCCTTGAAGCTGGTTCCCTCAACGTGTATTTTCTTTATGTCTATGCGGATTTCCTCCGGGAAAATCTTCCGGCAGTTGTCAAGCCTCCACGCCGACGTCGGCAGAACGTGCTTAGGCTCAAGTACTCTTTTCGTTCCGTATCCGTGCTTCATAATCAGTTCGCTCCTCCGGCCCGTGAACCGCTATCGGTTCGATTTTAACGTAATTTCAATGATAAACCATTGGCACGCCTTTTGCAATTACTTTTTACATAAGAAATTAAAATATCACCGGATTTTGATCGATCGAAAAAGGAGAATTTTAAAATGGCTGAAGAAAAAATCACATCCATGATCAGAGTTAGAATGTCCGCAAAAGATGCACACTACGGCGGAAACCTGGTAGACGGAGCTCATATGGTTCACCTCTTCGGAGACGTTGCAACCGAGCTTCTCATCAAGCTTGACGGAGACGAAGGTCTCTTCTGCGCATACGACAACGTAGAGTTCCTCGCTCCTACCTACGCAGGAGACTACATCGAGGCTGTAGGCGAGATCACCAAGATCGGCAACACCTCCAGACAGATGAAGTTCGAGGCAAGAAAGGTAGTAGTTGCAAGAACCGACATCAGCGCTTCCGCTGCCGACTTCCTCGAGGAGCCAATCGTAGTTGCAAGAGCTACCGGAACCTGCGTAACTCCTAAGGACTGCAAGAGAAAATAACTTTTCCAATCATCGCCAACTTGAAAAACATGGGTTAAAAGGGGCTGCCCGGCTTGATTCCGCCGGGCAGTCTTTTTGTTTATTCTTTTTAATCGCGCTTGGCCGTTTTTTGGCCGCGCTTTGCCATGCGGCGGCGTGCGCTTTTCAGCATGTCACCGGGCGCTTTGCGGCCTCCGGGCTGCGCAGGTTTTGGTCAAAATGCGTCTTTGCAGTCTGATAGCCAATTTAAATTTGGTCATATTGGTTTTTATGACTGTAAAAACCAATTTTTCTTGGTCAAATTGCTCTTACAGGCGAAAAAAACCAAACATTATTTCCTGATTTTTACATATACTGGCATATATTTATTGTAATGGCTGTATTTACAGTGTTATTGCAGGTCACCTTTTGGCTTTTATGCTTCCTGTCCGTTAAAAAACCAAAGAATTTTGGTTTTTATGCAGGATATCAGGAAATCGACCAAACCGCCTGCTCTTTTTCAAAATCGGCAAAGTCCAGAAACCACCGCAAATCCCTAAAGCCGCTGCCGGTTGAAACAGTCCGGATGCCGCTGCTCTAATTCGATATCGGCTCCCCGTCTTTGTCCAGCATATATATGGCAAACACCGTATCGAGTCTTACAATCTCCTGTCCATGTCTGTGAACTCCGGTGCAGACCACTCTTATCTCATCGCCGGCGGCAAGCTTTGGCGCGCCGCGAGCTGCCACCACGTCAAGACTTACTTCCACCTCGTCACCTTCTAAGACTTCGCCGCTTGTCACATCGAGACACCTGACGAGAACGCTGTCGTCTGATGCTTCTATTACTTCACCATTAAAGTAGTCCTGGCCTGCGGGCTTTTCCTTATCTATGAACTCCGCCATCGTCTTTTTCGCTATCTCCGGAAACTGAGTGTTTTCCCCGTCGAGCCGCACCACGCCGTTGCTTCCGCTCATAACGCTCATGTCGCCGGAAGCGGTTTCGTCATCGAGAAAAACGACATATTCTTCACCTTTTGTCAGAGAATCGTAACCGTCAAAATGCAGGTACTGTCCGTCGATTAGGGCAGCAGGCTCGATGAACGAAATCTCGGGAGCGTTCTTCCCGGTTTCATCTTTGAAGTACTCTATGACTTTAGCCGTTCGTTTTCCGTAAAAGCCGCCAGCAGTCCCCGTCTCGGAGTCGGTTACCTTGAAGCTGTTTTCCTCCCCCAGCTCGTCCATCACCTGAATATGGGCGATAACAGCAGCCTCCTCTTTCAGTTCGCTGTAGGTGAGCACCGCAGTGTCGATCTGCACGGCGATGTCCTCAGGCTCTGCTTCACGGCTGCATCCTGCAAGGGCAGTCGTCAAAGCCAGCAGACCGGCCGCCGCCAAAATCAGCGCTTCTTTTCTTTTCATTCCCCATCGCCTCCTTTACATGTATACACGCAATTTGTTCCGGAATGCTACAACAATCTGCGAGGGTCGAAAGTAAAAAGAAGTACGCTTTCTGATTATTTGATTTCCGGCATGGTGCTGCCGCCGTCCGACTCAAGCATCTCCTGAAGGTCGCCCGGCATGATACCACTGCCACGGAGGGAATCGTCAAACCCGTTCATGCTTTCCACTATGTCGACTACCTTATATCCGTCGTTTTTATCCGTTACGACCAGCACTTCCGTTCCGTATCCGGATTCAAAATCCGATTCATTCCCGTCCCCGTCGGCATAGGTAAACTTCACCTCCACGGCGTAGAGCTGCTTCAGATAATCATCTCCATCGTTTTCGTCCATGAGCCTTACATCAGCGGCAAAATTCGTCTTTGTCTGCCCGCCGGAGTTTTCCCGGGCCTTGGACTTTATATACGCTTTCACGTTTTCCGAATAGCTGCAGCTTAAAGGTATCTCTTTTCCGGTCTCAATCTCCTCATAGATGCCCGTCAGATCGGCTTCCATTTTTTCTGTGGAGAAAACGTTGTCAGACTCATTGTCTTCAGTTTCATCGTAGCTCTCCCTGTCCGGAAGCGGATAAGCGCCGTAATTGGTTCCGAAGGTAAAATCGAAAACGATGTCCGCTTTGTAAACAGCTTCGTCATTTTTCAGCTTTCTGAGGTCCATATATGTTCCCATGACATACGCGGCGTCTATTCCCTGAAATTCAACGCCTTCTCCCCAGGATTCACCTTCCGTCACCTGCTCTATGGAATTCTGCAGATCCTCATACCCGCGGAATGTCACAAGCCCTATGATAGGCTCCGGCTGTTCCTTCCCCGTGTGTACAGTTTCAACTCCGTGGATGAACACGTCGTTTCTCGCCTCAAACTCGCGAAGCTCGTCCGCCGTTATGCCGGGTCTGAACGTCACGGTGCACTTCCAGTCTATAAGTGCGACAAAAGCTGCCGCAACCGCAACAATCGCGATAACGACAGCTATAACTATCTTCTTTGTTCTTCCTGCTTTCATAACTCCTTCTCCTCGTGAACCTTCTCGTCATAGAGAACATAAAAATACCCCAGTCCGGCCACCGTGCCTATGAGAAAATAATATATAGGTATGGGCGTGCTGTCTCCGGTTTCGGCGACCTGCTTCAAAACAAGTCCAATAGAAATCACACCCGGCAAAAGCGAAGCTAAAGTCCCTGTGAACAGAATCACCTTCCCCGGCTTTCCCACACTTTCTCTCCCTATCATAACCAGCCTGATCTCACCTACAAAGTACATCGTTAAAGAGACAGTCTGAAATATCATCCAAGTTTCTCTATTCTCGGCAGAAGGAATTACAATCGCAAAAGACAGATATATAACAATACCAAGCAACACAGTAACAAATCTTTGTTTTCGGCTCATATTCGGCATATCCCGCACCCTTGAATGCATGTATCAGGTTACATTAAGTATAAATATTTATTTTGAATTTTGCAATATGTTTGTGCAAATTGAGTGGCATAATCAAAAGTGCTCTATTTACCCAGATTTACGTTATCCGTCTTCAGGCTATCTCCCGTTATTCCCTCTGCTATTTCCGGAAACTCCGGGTTTTCCCAATTTGAGCCCTCGATTCGCACCATACCATTGTTTCCACTTATGATGTATTTATTCCCGGTGGTCCGGTCAATATCTAAAAATAAAACATATTCAACACCTTTATCCAAACACATGTAACCACCCATGTGATTGATTACACCATCAATTACTCCTGCCGGCTCTATGATAGTAAGTTCTTTCAGATTTTCTCCTGTTTCATCCTTATAGTATTCAATTACACTGCACTTTCTCTCTGCAAAAACTCCTACCGTATCCCCCGAGTTCCTGCTGACAATCTCGAAGCTGCTTTCCTCCGTTAACTCGTCTTCTGCCTTCACTCGCGCTATTACATCAGCTTCTTCCTTCAATTCATTATATGTTAAGTGGTGAAATTCATAATCTATTGTCATCGTTTCCGGCTCGCTGCTCGGCCGTTCTGTCGTGACAAAATATATTACAATAATCAGGCAAACAACCGCAAGGCATATCCACGCCCATTTGTTTTTCATTCTTTTCATGTCTTCCTCCTTAATGCTGAACCCCTTCTCACCTCGAATATAAATCAGAATATTCTCCTTTTCAAGAGCGATGTGATGAACGGTCGATTTTTGGGATAAACGGTCATTAACGACTGTTAAAATATAAATTTATGGCATAAAAAGAGCAGGTTACCCTGCTCCGCACTTTCATAATGTTTCCTACTGTACATTAAGAGGCAGCTCTACCTCGGTCATTATCATGGGATATCCATAATTATCTGTTCTATCCCATCTGACCTTACCGCCGCATCTTCTTACAGCATCCTTTATGTTCTGAATTCCGAATCCATGAATAGTTTTATCTTCTTTACTGCTTCCGTCTATACATAACTCCCCTTCTGTCGTCGTCGCACTCTCCGAAGCAGAATTGGTAACTCGGATGAACTGAGTTCCTCCGAATGATGACATCTCGATTCTCACAGTTCTTCTATCACATTTTATCGCTGACTCGTATGCATTGGATAACACGTTAGTCAAAATCACACACAAGTCAGTTTCACTTATCTTCATATCCACACTAAACCCGCCGATAACGACAATATCGACTTCACTTTCTTTACATCTCTGGTAACACTGATTTATGACAGCATCACCGATTATATTTCCCGTACTGATGTACTTCGTTTTATCGTATTCTCCTAAAAGGTTATTCACATAGTCCTTAATCTTTGCTGCTTCATTATTCGTCGCCATGTATTCTATGGCAGTCAAGTGCGCCATACTGTCGTGACGGAACTTTCTCAGCTCCTGCTGAGTGGAATTTAGAAACTCATATTGCTCCGTCTGCTCATCAATACATCTTTGGTTAAAAGCTATTTGCTTATCGAGCTGCCTTTTTCTGAAGCGTATTTCACAGCATAATACAAATGTAAGTATAAAAGCCACCCTGCCAAAACCGTTAGCCATCACCGTTATGCCCTGATCGAAAACTGAATTTGGATCTGCGGTACTTATATGCATGTATGAACGAGTCATGATATGCGAGATAATCGCCACAGCGATATACATATATTGCCTGCTTTCTGCATAAAAATTACCTAATATTCCTCTTTTCTTTTGTACCACAGCCAATACGCATAATGCCACAACACATACTAAACTTCCTGCTACCGCAGTAACGGTAATCAAATAAAAATAGTTGGCCGGACTGCAAAATACCGTCAGCACCCCATCCGCCAGTGCCTGCAGACTGTCTACCGCCATTACGGCGGCCGCGACGGCTCCGATTTTCCGTACGCCAAACAGGGATACGGAAAGTATCCCTACGGTTATCCACCATATGTCAG
>CALXBQ010000032.1 GCA_944386595.1 uncultured Clostridia bacterium | reverse complement strand
ACCGAATCGCAGGTTTGCCTGGGAAAAGTTGAACTGAGTGTTACCTTCAGAGTATTAACATGCACGAAACATATATTCCCGTTTAATTTAAAACCTATGGATTTCTGATAATATTGTTCCCTGATTTGCGTTGAAATTTCAACCCTTTCCTGTCATTTTATCAACCCTTTTTCTCCTATAACCCTTTCGGGTTCGAGCCCCTTATACCATAAGCAGACAAAAAGCAGAAATAGCAGACAATGTCTGCTATTTCTGCTTTGGTACACCATCAGGGGCTCGAACCCTGGACACCCTGATTAAGAGTCAGGTGCTCTACCAGCTGAGCTAATGGTGCATATTCAACTGATGTGCGGGCGGTTCATCTGCCGTGGCACATCAGTTATAATAACATCTCGCGGAGCGTATGTCAACTGTAAATTATTGGAAAATTGTTTCCTAAAATACACTTCGCATCTTCGCTTCGGCCGGCAGTCTGCTTTCCGGCTCCGCCTTCGTCTGACACTCCCCGCTTATCCGGTCCTAATCCAGTATGGAGAACATCTGCATGAGGGCCTGGTCGGTGGCGGTGTTGGTCAGGTCCGCTTTGTCGGCGTCGGCTCTGTAGTTGTCCATCATCTGGCCGAATATCTGTGCGCAGGAAGGCGGCGTGTAGCTGATGGTGTTGGCGCCGGCTTCAATGGTCTCCAGAATGGACTCATCTGTAGGTCCGCCGGTGGCGATGATGGGAACCTTAGGGAATTTCTTCCTTATGTCCCTTACCACCTGCGGAGTGTTTGCGGCGGCGGAAACGTTGAGAATGGAGGCTCCCGCGTCGAGTCTTGCCTGAATGTCTACTTTGCTGTTTAAAACCGTCACTATGATGGGAATGTCCACGGCCTGCTTCATCATTCTGATTATGTCGTTCTTCATCGGGCCGTTTACAACGACGCCGAAAGCTCCGTGGGCCTCCGCGTCCCTTGCCATAATCACGGATCTCACTCCGGTGGTGGTTCCGCCTCCAACTCCCGCAAATACGGGAATTGAAGAAGCGTTTATTATGGTCTGGGAAATTATCTGCTGCGGCGTAAACGGGTAAACCGCCAGAACCGCATCGGCATTGCAGTTTCTTATTATGGCTATATCGGTGGAGAACAATACGGATTTTATCCTCCGTCCGAGAACGAGCATACCTTTCGCCTTCCAGATAACTTCCGGAATCTGAAGGCTGTGAGCTCTTAAAGTTCCGTTGATGCTTGGAATATCCTTTTTGTTTGCTTTGTTTTCCAAGGAATGTTTCCCCCTTTCCGTTTTCCTTCTGCCCCCTTCTTTCGAGCATGCAAATTACTTTTCTAACCTGTTAATTATACAATGAGAACACCCCGTTTTCAATTCAATTTAGACGCAAACCGGTTTGCGGACGGGATTTTTTGTGATATAATGGCTTGTTGTTTGTTACAGATATTCGTAAGGAGGATTTAAGCCATGATGTACAGATACAAGACAAGAGGAACGTGCTCGGTGTATATCGACCTTGATATAGAAAACGGTATCATCAAAGACGTCATTTTTCACGGAGGCTGCGACGGTAACCTTCAGGGCATTTCGAAGCTCGTAAAGGGAATGAACGCAAAGGAAGCTGCGGAAAAGCTTGAGGGAATCGACTGCAACGGCAAGGGAACGTCCTGCCCGGATCAGCTTTCCAACGCCATAAGACTGGTAAGCGCTCAGATTCAGGCAGAAGAGGAGGCGGCCAAAGCCGGCGGCGCAGGCTGCACCGGATGCTGCTCAAGCTGCGGTTCCTCGTGCGGATCCCCGGAGGCATAATATGAACAGCCTCATATGCAGACTCTTTGTCCGGGACTGGGAGAACACCGACGACCCGGACGTCAGGCAGCGGTACGGAAAGCTTGCGGGAGCCCTGGGAATTATTTCTAACTCCATCCTCTGCATAGCCAAGATTATCACCGGAATCATCGCGGGAAGTATCGCCATCATCGCAGACGGTATAAACAACCTGACCGACGCTTCGTCTTCCGTCATAACCCTGGCAGGATTCAAGCTGGCGTCCATGCCGGAAGATGACGAGCATCCTTACGGTCACGCCCGGATAGAATACATAACGGGAATGATAGTTTCCATCCTCATCGTCGTTGTGGGAGTGGAACTGGGAAAATCGTCTATAGAGAAGATAATACATCCGGAACCCGTGGAGTTCAGCGTTTCAGCCGTTGTAATACTCGTCTGCGCCATAATCGTAAAGCTTTGGCAGGCAAGCTTCAACGTGTACGCGGGCAAAAGGATCAACTCCCTTACCCTTACGGCCACCGGAGCCGACAGCAGAAACGACGTGATATCAACGTCAGCGGTTCTTCTCTGCCTCATAGTGGGAAAGGTTACCGGATTTAACATCGATGGATATGCGGGATGCCTCGTGGCTCTGTTCATCATTTACTCGGGAATCACCCTGGTAAAGGAGACCGTAAGCCCCCTCCTCGGAGAAAAGCCTGACCCTATGCTCATTTCGGAAATAAGCGATATGGCGCTCTCCTACGAGGGAGTTCTCGGAATCCACGACCTGGTGGTTCATAACTACGGCCCCGGCAAAATCTTCGTATCCATACACATCGAGGTGGACGCCGACGGAGATCTCATGGAAAGCCATGACCTTATCGACAACATCGAGCGCGACATATCGAAAAAGCTCCACGTTGTCATGACGGCTCACATGGACCCCATTCTGAGAAACGACCCGCTGACGGACAGATTTAATGTTCTCATGCGAGAGACCGCCGAGAAATACGAAGGCATCGGAAACCTTCACGACCTGCGGGTGGTAAAGGGTCCGACTCACACGAACATCATCTTCGACGTTGTGGTAAAGCCCGGATGCGCCTTGAGCCACGAAGAGCTTAAGGAGATATTCCAGAAAGCCGCAGACGGCGAAGGTGAAAACTACTATGTGGTCATAAACTTCGACAACGATTACGCAGGACTTTAGCAGGGACAGGTCTGCCTCGCAGGCACAGAGTATATGCGCCCGGACAGCGTGGCGGAGAATCTTAAGGTATCCGCTAATTGGTACTTTATATCATCCGACCGGTGATATATAATGTCAGAAAAGGCGCAACTGGAATACTGCTGAAAAGGAGGCATTACTATGATTGATATAAGACATATCGAGGCGGCGTATGATCGCATTAAGGACCATGTTTCCCGTACAAGACTGGAGAAGAGTCTGTACCTGAGCGAGGGAAACAGTGAAGCGTACATGAAGCTGGAATGCGAACAGGCTTTGGTTAAAAATTTCAAGATAAGGGGAGTACTCGGGAAGCTTACCCTGCTTACACCGGAGCAGCTGGCAAAGGGATACGGAACCATATCCTCGGGTAACCAGGGAGTTTCCGTGGCATATGCGTCACAGCTTCTCGGACTCGAACGTCCGTACATAGTGGTGCCGGAAACGTCCCCGAAGCCAAAGATAGAGAAGATGACCCATTTCGGTGCGGACATACATTATTTCGGAAAGACCTTTGATGAGGCCAACGGAATGGGCGAGTCCATATTTGAGGAAAAGGGAATGATAAAGATAGATGCGCGGGAAGATGTGGAAGGACTTTACGGAGCGGGAACCATAGGCCTTGAGATACTTCAGCAGCTGCCGGACATAGATTGTCTGCTGGTGCCTATGGGAAGCGGAGGAAACTCCATCGCCAACGGGTCATATTTCCGTCAGGCAAAGCCGGATGTGAAGGTTTACGCAGTTGAAGCCGAAAATTCTCCGGCGCTGATAGAAAATCTGAAGACAGGAGTGTGGACCAAGTTCTACAAGGCGCCTGACGATGCGATAATGCAGAGTCTGGTTGGAGGATGCGCGAAGAATACCTTCGATAATGCCGGAGAATGCCTCGACGATATACTCGTGGTATCCGACGACGAGGTGCGCAGGGCAATATACGAGATGGCCCAGAACGAGAAGGTCATAGCGGAGCCTGACAGCGCTGCGGCATATGCAGCCTACAAGAGATACCGTCACCTGTTCGAAGGTAAGAAGACGGCCATGATCGTAACCGGAGGAAACATTTCAAAGGAACTGTTTAAGGAGATCATATCGAAGGGTGAATAGCGACATCCCCGCGTGAATGGGCGGTGCTCATAAGACAGTTGACAGGCACAACAGTTTAATCTGCTGTGCCTGTTCTTGTATATCCAGACAAATTATGATATTATAAAATCAATTGATTAAACGATAATTTGTTGGAGTGATAAGATATGATTATTCGTGAAGCCACTATTGAAGATGCTTTTGCAATATGTAATATCAGTTGCGCTGACTTAGGTTATGATTGTAGTTGTGAATTTGTATCAACGCGAATAAGCAACCTTGATAAAGGGAGAGAAAAGGTATTTGTTGCAGAGGTCAATGGAATAGTTGCTGGGTATATTCATGCAGAAAAATATCAAACTCTATACTTTGAACCGATGATAAATATTCTGGGTTTAGCTGTTTCCTCCGAGTTTAGAAGGCGTGGCATCGGAAGAATGCTACTGAAACGTGCTGAACGTTGGGCAAACGAGGTAGGTATACATAAAATAAGATTGAATTCTGGTGCCTCTCGAAAGGAAACACATTCATTTTATCGAGCAATGGGCTACAACAATGAAAAAGGGCAGATTCGATTTATAAAAGATATCGAGTAATAACATTATTGATTTATTCAAGTCCCAATTTGACGAACAGTAAGAGCGCACTTCTATACACCGTTCGGTGTAGTGCGTTGGGTTCGGTACTTGGCTCTCCCAAAGGGAGAGCCAAGTGTCTGCGCCTGTTACATGGTATATCGGCATAAGAAACGGAGCGTATCTGTACAGATGCGCTCCGTTAACTGGTGCGCCTGGCGGCGCACGTTTCTAACAGGTGAAAGTCCCGAATCCGCCCGGTAGTGGGAAGGATATAGCCGAAGGCAAGGGTGTCCATCGTGAGGTGGAATCTGAAGGAAGCCGGATGTGGGG
>CALXBQ010000031.1 GCA_944386595.1 uncultured Clostridia bacterium | reverse complement strand
CCCATAGCGCCAAGGCCCCAGATAATTACTTTTACATTTTCCATTGCTTTTCTCTCCTTTTCTAACAACTAAAGATATAAAGATTTTATTTATAATGACTCAGTCATTACTCAGCCATTAAAGCCACCAATATATTTCGCAATTATTATGCCAACGAAATCCTTGTATACATAATACCTGAGCCGCTTATATTATTTTCCCGTTTTCAACGTTTGCACGGTTTTCTATACAAAAAACAGCCTGAATTATTCGCAGAATATTCATTATCGCGAAAACCCTTCCGCCAAAATACGCGCTTTCGCCCTCGAAATAGCAAATATTTTTGCAGTAAAAACGCAAATAATTTTGCACTAACCCTCCTGTATTCCGTACTTTTTCAGCTTGTGCTGGAGGGTCTGGCGTTTGATATTCAGGGCGGCTGCAGCTTTTGTTATATTCCCGCCCTTCTTTATCATGGCCTCCCTTATGAGCTCCTTTTCAAGCTCGGCCAGGTACCTGTCAAGGGAGGTGCTTCCGTCCCATCGCTCGGCGTCCGCGCCCAGCTTCTTCATGTTGCGGGACGGCATCTGAAGCAGCTTTTCCGTAAGCACGTGTTCTTTGTCGGCCATGGAAACCGCCTGCATTATGATGTTTTCAAGCTCTCTGACGTTACCGGGATAGTCGTAGTGACGCAGAAGCTCGGCGGCTTTATCGGACACCATCCAGAGCTGCTTGTCGAACCTCTCGTTGTGCTTGGCCAGAAACGTCTCCGTCAGCAGCGGTATGTCGTCCGGCCTTTCCCTCAGCGGCGGAATGCTTAAGTTTACCACGTTAAGTCTGTAGTAAAGGTCCTTCCTCAGCTTTCCCTCCTCGATGAGCTTAAGAGGCGGTTCGTTTACCGTCGCTATGATTCTGGTGTTTACCGGTATGTCGCTGGTGCCTCCCACCCGCCTTATGTAATCCTCCTGAAGCACGCGCAGAAGCTTGCTCTGAAGGTCGTAAGGCATTGCGCTTATCTCGTCCAGCAGAAGAGTTCCGCCGCTGGCCTGTTCGAAAAGTCCGGCCCTGTCCACGGCTCCCGTAAATCCGCCCTTTGCCGTTCCGAACAGTATGCCCTCCAGCAGGCTCTCGGGGAGGGCCGCGCAGTTCTGAGCGAGAAAGGGTTTGTTCTTCCTGCTGCTGGCGTAGTGTATGCTCTGGGAAAACAGTTCCTTACCCGTTCCGGTCTCACCGTATATGAACACGGACACGTCGCTCTTTGCGGCTTTTTTCGCTCTGTCTATAACGGCCTCAAAGGCCTCGCTTTCGCCGGTTATGTCGTCAAAGGTGTACTTCTTTATAGTCGGCTTTACCGGCTTGCTTCTTTCGATTTTCGTTTCCTGCAAAGTCAGAATCCTGTCGCTCATGGATCTGATGTTGGTTATATCCTTGGCCACCTCTACCGCTGCGACCACCTGTCCACCGTCTATGACAGGCACCGTGCTGTTTATGGTGGTTATCTCCTTTCCGTAGAGGTTCTTATAGGTCTGCTCCTTGTTTCGCGTCGCAAGCCTCTTGTTCAGCGCCTTATATAATGTACTTTCGTTCAGAGGCACCCCCGGGAAAGCTCTGTGATATTCCTTTCCCACCACGTCCTCCACGTTTATCTCCTCCATGGCCGCCATGGCCTCGTTGTAGAAAAGTCCCCTGCCGTCGGCGTCGACGATGTAGACCCCCGAATCAAGAAGCTTAAGAAGCTCTTCTATGATAAGTTCGTATCCTCTGTTATCCATACAAAAAACCTCCCGATACGTCTATTTTACTACATATCGGGAGGTGGTGCAAATTATTTTGCATTAAGTTTTCCGGGCCTTCTGCGGCTATTCCTCCGTTCCAGCCGGCGCAGGTTTTGTTATGAACGGAGATTCCTCTTCCATTTCCGCCAGCTTGTCGTGAAGGCTGTCCATCATGGCGTCTATTCTCTCCAGGTCGGCCTTTGACACGTTGTGACGCATGAACAGGTTTTCTATCTCCACATTTATTGAGCTCATGTCGCTTGCTATATGGAGGAATCTGGAGAAGTTGGAGCTGTTGTACGCATTTTTAAACTTCTGAAGGTCGGCTGCGATTATCTCGACAACCTGCTGGTCGTTGTATATCTTTCCTATCATCATAGGATAAGGATCAACCCTCTGCAGGTATATGTGCTCGTCCTTCACCTCGTACATATACGTCAGTCTCAGGTCGCCTATCTCAAACTTTGCAATGCTTATATATGCAGGGGAAGTCTTGATGGATACGGCGCCCATCTGCCTGAGCATTACGTTTATCATATCGTCCGATACTGCGCTTCTCATTTTGTCTCACCTCGTATTCTTACATTCCGAACTTCAAAAGCAGGAATATCGTGGACAGTACTACTGTCATTATCATAACAGGAAATCCTACTTTTGTATATGTCGCAAAGGTTATAGGGTATCCGTGCTTGTTGCTTATGCCCGAGAGCACCACGTTTGCGGAGGCTCCTATGAGGGTTCCGTTTCCGCCAAAGCATGCGCCCAGGGAAATCGCCCACCAGAGAGGTTCGATGTCGACACCGCTTTCTCCCAGGGCGGTAACAAGCGGGATAAGAGTGGCAACGAACGGAATATTGTCCAGCACCGATGAGAACAGCGCCGAAGCCCAGAGGAGAATCATCATCATTATAATCTGATGACCGGACGCCACGTTAAGCACCACGTTGGCCAGCTCTCCGATGACTCCCGTCTCGACCATTCCGCCGACTACCACGAACAGCATTGTGAAGAAGAGTATGGTGGACCATTCCACTTCGCTTATTATATCGTCTATGTCCTGTCTGCCGATAATCATCATAACGGCCGCGCAGGTAAGGGCGATAGTCGCGGTGTCCACGCCTATCTGGCTGTGGAATATGAATGCAAACACTACAATCACAACCATTACCACGCTCTTGACCAGCAGCCCGTGATCCTCTATCGCCTTGCTTTCGTCCAGATTGGCAACCGATTCTATGGCTTCCGCATCGGCTTTCATTTTAGTTCCGTACAGAAATTTCATTATTACGAGCAGCACTGCGATGGAAGCTATTGCAACCACGCCCGTATTTGCCACAAAGTCTATGAACGTAAGTCCCGCAGCGCTTCCTATCATTATATTAGGCGGGTCGCCTATGAGCGTCGCCGTTCCTCCGATGTTTGATGCGAAAATCTGGGTTATCAGGAACGGAACCGGATTTATCCTGAGCATTCTGGCTATGGTGATGGTCATAGGGCCTACCAGAAGCACGGTCGTTACGTTGTCCAGGAATCCCGAGAGAAAAGCCGTGATTACGATAAATGCGGCCATAATCTTCCACGGGTCGCCCTTTGCCATTTTGGCGGCTTTGATGGCTATGTACTCAAAGAGTCCGGAATTCTTTACCACCGCCACAAAGAGCATCATTCCGATGAGCACGCCGATAGTATTGAAATCGATGTACCCTACGGCTGCATCAAAGTCGAGTACCCTCGTCAGAAGCAGCACCACCGCGCCTGCCAGAGCCGCTGCGGACCGGTGCACCTTCTCCGTCATAATTGCTACGATCACTACGAGAAATACGATGATTGACACTATTTCCTGCATTACTTTACCTCCTGTTGTGATCAAAAAATTTAAGCTGTAATTCTGATGACTAACGGAGTATACCACCGCAAAATGTGAAATTCAATCGAGTAAAATAAAAAATAAACGGAATAAACCTGCTGTTTCTTAAGTGGATATACCGTTTTCCCGAAGGCCCGCAAAGCAAAAACTTAATTTATTTTATCCGCCGGTTTTCCCCGGGGCAGGCCCCCTTGAAAAATCATCACTTTTGTTGTATATTGTTAATTGCCGATATGAGAAATCTCGTAAGGCGATTTTATTTTTTCGGAGGAAATTATGAGAATAAGAAAATATAAGGATACTATGGACGAACAGGAGCTGGAGCTCATTGCATCGGTTTCCGACGCTCTGGCCCACCCCGTTAGACTTCAGCTTTTCAGACACATAATGCACTGCAACCAGAACAGAGAGACCGTCTGCACCGGAGACCTGGTTGAAACCTTTGATTACGCCCAGGCCACCATATCCCAGCACATGAAAAAGCTCACCGCATCGGACCTGATCCAGGTTCAGAAGAAGGACAGATTCTCCTATTACTACGCCAACCTTGGCATACTGATGAAGTACATAGATGCGACGAAGAAGTTCGCCGTCATGTAGACGTGATGTAAAAAAAACCGGATGAGGGGCTATTTAACCTCATCCAGGTAATGTTCGATTGGAATTCCCTTGTATTTATCCTCGTTGCCCACGTTGGCCGCTATGATGTGCTCAAGATTTGTCATGGACATTTTCACCGCGCCGGTAAGATCTCCCGAGCGCATGTAGCGCCCCAGCACGAGAGCCGAGAATATATCTCCCGTTCCCGGAAACATCACCGGAATCTCCACGTAGTCAAGGCGGGTCCACGAATCCGTGTCGCCTTCATTTACCACGGTGCACATGGTTCCGTTAAGATTGCAGCTGGTGACTACTACAGACTTTGCGCCCATGTCGCGCATGCTCCTTACCATTTTATCTATATCTTCGTCCGTATATTCTTCTTTATACGGAACTCCCGCGATGAAGCACGCCTCGGTTATGTTCGGCACGATTACGTCGGCCACCGAGCAGAGCTTCTGCATGTAGCTTACGGTCTTTTCCGTCACGCCGTTATACAGTTTTCCGTCGTCGCCCATAACAGGATCCACAAAGATCGGCGTTCCCCGTTCTTTCTTCTGAAGGGCGCAGTACTCGCTGACTATCTTCGCCTGCTCCTCGCTGACTATGAGCCCCGTGCATATGGCGTCAAAAGTAAACCCCAGCTCGTCCCATACTCTGATGGTGTTCTTCATGTACTCCGTCGTGTCCAGGATATCGAACTTTCCGTAGTCCAGGGTGTTGGACACGAGGGCTGTCGGCAGGTTGAAGGTCTGGTATCTCATGTGGGACAAAATCGGAAACATAACCGAAAGGGAAACCTTGCCGTACCCCGCCATATCGTTTATCAGTAAAATGCTGCTGACATTTTTATTGTCTTTTTTCATATGTAGCTCCAATCTCCGGTAAGTAGATTCACAGTTATTATTCTATGTTTTTTTTGCGGCGTTGGCAAGACGAAAAACTGCCCCGAACCTCTGATTACGAGAATTCGGGGCAGCCTGCATTCAATCGGGTCAATCCCTCGAGGGCTGTTAGCCCTCTATTGCAATGTATTTCTTCTGATCCACAGCTTTAACTTCCTTCTTAGGTACGGACAGTTTCAGGATTCCGTCTTCGTACTTAGCCTTGATATCCTCCTCGGTAAGATTATCTCCTACATAGAAGCTTCTGGACATTGCTCCGGAATAGCGCTCCCTGCGGATGTACTTTCCCTCCTTGTCCTTTTCGTCCTTGTCAAGACCCTTAGCTGCCGAAATCGTCAGGTATCCGTCCTTCAGTTCTGCGTTTATCTCGTCCTTCTTAAATCCCGGAAGATCGATATCAAGCTCATAGCCTTCACCGGTTTCCCTGATGTCGGTTTTCATCATGTTCTTTGCGTGTTTCCCGTAGAGCGGATTCCTGTCGCCAAAGAATGAGTCGTCAAACATAGCGTCCATAAAGCTGTCAAATAAATCTCTGTTCGTCAAATAGTTCTTCATCATAAGTCGTCGCTCCTTTCAAACGGCATCTATAGTGTTTCCCTTTCGGGAAGGTGTCGTCACTGCTGTTTCCGGGTTCCTTTTCAGTCCCCCTTTTTGCTTACAAGCTTATTATAGCACTTTTGTTAGCACTGTCAATAGGTGAGTGCTAATTTTTTTAGGAATATTTTTCGCGGGGGGGACGGCGGTAAGGTTGCGCCGTTATCCTATTTGCCCCGAAATTGCTGTTTAGGATAACGAATTTCAACCTTTTTGAGACGAACGAGCAAAACAGGTATAACAACGCCTCGATTTTAAGGCTTCTGCTATACCTGTTTTTCGGTTTTTTGCTATTTAGGTATAAAATCGTTATACCATTTTCGTAATTTCCCTTCAAAAAGAATAATGCGGCCGCCGCGAGGGAGTTACGCCCATATGCCGGGCTGCGAAAAGGCGGCCCGCAGGTAACTGCATGGCCGCCTTGATCATCAATCTTTATTTGATTCCCACTCTGCTTCGTCCGTGTAGACCACGAACTTATCCTTTATATCTATGTAGCCGCCTTTGATGCGGGCTTTGCGCAAAATCTTTTCGCCGGGTTCTCTGAGGCTCAGCACTCCCGAATCCGCCAGCAGCTTGCAGCACCAGACGTGATTTGCCATAAACCCTTCCTGTCCTTCGGTGGTGGGGGCTATGAGCATTTCCACATCACCTGCAAAGAACATGGAGCGAGGGGTTATTATTTCGGCGCGAACCCTTTTACCTGCCATTGCTGCCTCCTGCCTGCGCGCCCGAGTCTGCGCCGCTTCCCGGCTCTACGGCAGAGCCGGACTCTGCTGCCAGGCTCTTTTCGTACTTTTCGCGAACCTCGTCTATGCCGCCTGCGAAGAGAAACATGCTTTCAGGAATATCGTCATGCTTTCCTTCGAGTATTTCACGGAAGCCGCGAACGGTCTCGGCAATAGGGACGTACTTGCCCTCCATGCCCGTAAACTGCTCAGCAACGGAAAACGGCTGAGACAGGAAACGCTGAATTTTTCTGGCGCGGGCGACGGTAACCTTGTCGTCCTCGGAAAGCTCGTCCATACCGAGGATTGCGATGATGTCCTGAAGCTCATTGTACTTCTGAAGCACCTCCTGAACGCCTCTTGCCACCTCGTAGTGCTCCTCTCCCACGATGAGTGGGTCGAGAATTCGGGAATTTGAGGCAAGAGGATCCACAGCCGGATAGATCCCCAGTTCGGTAATGGACCTTGAAAGTACCGTAGTGGCATCAAGGTGCGTAAACGTAGTGGCAGGAGCCGGGTCGGTCAAATCGTCCGCAGGAACGTAAACGGCCTGAACGGAAGTGATGGAGCCTTCCTTTGTGGAAGTGATACGCTCCTGAAGCGCGCCCATTTCCGTAGCCAGGGTCGGCTGGTATCCTACCGCCGAAGGCACACGTCCCAGAAGGGCAGAAACCTCGGAACCCGCCTGAGTGAACCTGAATATGTTGTCGATAAAGAGCAGAACGTCCTGATGCTCCTTATCTCTGAAATACTCCGCCATGGTAAGTCCGGTGAGGGCCACCCTCATTCTTGCTCCCGGCGGTTCGTTCATCTGTCCGAAGACCATGGCCGTGTTCTTTAAAACTCCCGACTCGGTCATCTCGTTGTAGAGGTCGTTTCCCTCTCTGGTTCTTTCGCCTACTCCCGCAAAGACCGAGATTCCGCCGTGTTCCGTGGCGATATTGTTTATGAGTTCCTGAATGAGCACGGTCTTTCCTACGCCTGCTCCGCCGAACAGACCTACCTTACCGCCTCTTGCATAAGGCGCGATAAGGTCTATAACCTTTATTCCCGTCTCAAAAATCTGTGACGACGTGTCCTGATCCTCAAAGGCAGGCGCCGGGCGGTGAATTGCTTCTTTTGATTCGGTGACCACAGGCCCTTTCTCGTCGATAGGCTCGCCCAGAACGTTGAAAAGACGTCCCAGAACCTCTTTGCCCACGGGAACCTGAATCGGCTTTCCCGTATCGATGGCCTCCATGCCTCTTGAGAGACCGTCGGTAGAGGAAAGGGCCACGCACCTTGCTTCGTCGTCTCCGATATGCTGGTGAACCTCCGCAACGATTTTACCGTCTCCCGAAGGGATCTCGATGGCGTTGAGAAGCTCCGGCATGCTGTCCGGATCGAATTTTATATCTATAACAGGACCTATAATCTGATGAATTATTCCCTTGTTCAAAACCTTAAACCTCCTGTCGGGATTCCTCTCCCGAACCTATTTCTGCGCCTCGCTGCCCGCCACAATCTCGATAATCTCGTCCGTAATAGCAGACTGCCTTGCGTGGTTGTACTCCGTCTGAAGGGACGAGAGCATATCCCTGGCGCTGTCGTTGGCGTTTTCCATTGCCGAACGCCTTGCCGCATATTCGCAGGTCGCCGACTCCATGCAGACGCTGAACACCATAAGCTCCAGATACTTCGGAACCAGATAATTGAAAACCTCTTCAGGGCTCGGGCTGTACTCGATAACGTGGTTCAGCTTCTTTTCCTCCGCGAGGCTGTCTATGTTTTCCCTCTTCACGGGGAGAAGCTGCACTGCCGCAGGCTCCTGCCTCAAAGTGTTTATATATCTGGTGTATACTATCTTTATCTCGTCTATCTTCCCGTCGAGGTACATGCGGATAAGGGGCTCGCTTATCTTTCTCGTCTCGGCGTAATCCACCGTGTCGGCAGGGGCGTCGTGAGTCATGAGAAGCTGATAGCCTCTTCTGAGAAAGTAATCTCTGCCTTTCGTGCCTATGGTGACGAGAAGGGCGTTGTCCCTGCCTGCGTTATCGCGGGCAAGCTCTGCCTCCAGGGCCTTTATGACGTTGGAGTTGAAGCTCCCGCAAAGGCCGTTGCTGCTGGTGATGAGCACGTAGCAGCGGTTTTTTATCTCACGGCTTCTCTCCACAAAGACTTCAGGTATGTCTTCGATATCCTCAAAGACTCCACGTATGTCGTCGAGAACTCCGCTCATGTAACCTCTTGAATTCTCATAGGCGGCCTTTGCCTTTCTCAGCTTGGAAGCCGAGACCAGCTTCATGGCGTTGGTGATTCTCTCTGTAGAGCTTATGCTTTTTATGCGGCGTTTAATATCATGCATATGCTCAGCCATTGATAAAACCTGCCTTCTTGAATTCGTTTATTCCGCGTACCAGAGCCTTTTCCGTATCGGCGGAGATATCGCCCTCCGCTCTGATGGCACGTCCCACCTCTGGGAAGTGATCCTCCATGTACGGATAGAACTGACGCTCAAAAGCGCCTACGCTGTCTATATCGATATCGTCCAGATATCCCTTTGTGGCCGCGTAGATTATCATAACCTGATATGCCATATCGAGAGGCTTGTACTGTCCCTGCTTCAGAATCTCCATGAGGATTCTTCCGTGATCCAGTCTCTTCTTAGTGTCCGCGTCAACGTCGGAACCGAACTGAGAGAAGCTCTGAAGCTCTCTGTACTGGGCCAGCATCAGCTTTATCTGCCCCGAAACCTTCTTCATGGCCTTTGTCTGGGCGTTTCCTCCTACACGGGATACGGAAATTCCGGCGTTGATTGCCGGTCTCTGTCCCGAGAAGAAGAGTTCGGTCTCAAGGAATATCTGACCGTCGGTTATGGATATAACGTTGGTCGGAATGTATGCGGAAACGTCGCCTTCCTGAGTTTCTATTATAGGGAGGGCCGTAATGGAGCCTCCTCCCAGCTCGTCGGAAAGCTTTGCCGCCCTCTCTAAAAGTCTGCTATGAAGGTAGAAAACATCTCCCGGATAGGCCTCGCGTCCCGGCGGTCTTCTGAGAAGAAGGGACATGGCCCGGTATGCCACCGCATGCTTTGACAGGTCGTCATACACTATGAGAACGTCTCTTCCCTGATACATGAAATACTCCGCTATAGCGCAGCCCGAATAAGGTGCTATGTACTGAAGCGGCGCAACCTCGCTTGCCGTTGCGGAAACCACTATGGTGTACTTCATGGCGTCCCTGTCCTCCAGCACCTGCACCAGCTGGGCTACCGTGGACTTCTTCTGTCCTATTGCGACGTAAATGCAGATTACGTCCTTTCCCTTCTGATTGAGAATGGCGTCCACCGCAATGGCGGTTTTGCCCGTCTGCCTGTCTCCGATAATCAGCTCTCTCTGGCCTTTTCCTATAGGCATCATGGCGTCGATGGCCTTTATTCCCGTCTGAAGAGGCTCGTTTACGGACTTTCTCTGAAGCACTCCCGGAGCCGGGTACTCCACCGGCCTGAAGCCTGTGGTCTCAATTGCGCCTTTGCCGTCTATAGGGTGGCCCAGAGCGTCCACCACTCTTCCTATCATCGCTTCGCCTACGGGAACGTCGGCAACGGTGCCCAGAGGCTTTACGATGTCTCCTTCCTTTATATCTCTGTCGGAACCCAGTATTACTGCGCCCACGTTATCCTCTTCAAGGTTCATGGCCATTCCGTAGGTGCCGCCGGAAAACTCCAGAAGCTCACCGGACATACACTTGCCCAGGCCGTACACTCTGGCTATACCGTCTCCCACCTGCATGACTGTTCCGAAGTCGGATATGTCCAGATGGTTGGTGTAGTTTTCAATCTGTTCTTTGATTATGGAGCTTATTTCGTCTGGTCTCAGATTCACCGGGTATCCCTCCTTTCCGTCAATCAAAATGCTATTCAAGCCGAAGCTTTTCCTTCATATGTCTGATTCTGCCGCTGACGGATGCGTCAATAAGCTTTCCGTCAACCTTTATCTTTACTCCTCCTATGAGGGTTTTATCTACTTTGTTTTTAAGCTGGATTTTCTCGCCCATGAGCTTTCCGGTCTCTTCCTCAAAGCGTGCAATCTGCTCTTCGGTCAGCGGCACAGCAGAGTAAATCTTTCCGTAACCCATCTGATTCTTCCTGTCCATCAGCTTCAGATAGTGCTTCACTATGGAGTGATAGAACCCGAAGCGCCCTTTGTCGACCAGGATAAAGAGAAACGAGAGGACCTGATCCATCACTCTGCCCTCGAAGGCCTCCCTGAGAAGGCTTTTCTTCACGGCAGCGGGCAGCGCGGGATTTCCCATTATTTCCGAGTACTTCGGCTGAGCCTTGAACACTTCGTCAATGGCCGTTATCTCGTCCCTTATCTCGTCCACCTTGTCAAGGTCAAGGGCAGCGTCAAAGAGAGCCTGACCGTAAACCATAGCTATTGCTAACTCCATGGCTTATCCTCCGCCTCCTCAAGTACCTTGTTTATGATATCCTGCTGGTCCGCATCGGTGATTTCCTTCTCTATAATGCGGCTTGCCGCGAGAACCGCAAGGCCGGATACCTCCTCGCGAAGCTCTTTTCTGGCATTGTACTTCTCACGGCGTATCTCCTTCTGAGAGTGCTCCATGAGAGCTCTGGCCTTTTCATCGGCTTCATCGATGATTTCCTTCGCCTGGCTTTTCGCCTCGTCTCTGGCGTTTTTGATAATCTTCCTGCCTTCGTCCTCTGCGGCTGCAAGCTGCGCGTTATACAAAGCCAGCTTTTCCTCTGCCTGCCTGTCCTTCTCCTCTGCATTTGAGATAGTATCGTTTACATACTTCTCCCTGTCCTCCATGACCTTGTGAACCTTCTCGAAGAAGAAGTGCTTAAGTATGACAAAGAGAACCAGCACGGTAACTATGGTGAAGAGAAGATTCCAGTCCATGGACAAAAGCGACTGATTCATCTTCATTATTCCCAGGTCTCCTTCTTACAGCTTCAGCGCCATGAGTATAGCGATTACGAAGGAAAGTACGCCCATGGTCTCCATGATTGCCATACCTACGATAAGTGTAGTTCTGATGTTTCCGGCAGCTTCAGGCTGCTTGGAGATTCCCTCCATTGCCTTACCTACGCCGAATCCCTGTCCTAAAGCGATTCCCAGAGCTGCAAGTCCTACTGCGATTCCTGCGCCTATTGCTATAATTCCCATTCTTATTTCCTCCTTATAATATGTTTTTCCTTAAGATGTGTTCTTTTTTATATCACGACGCCCGGCTGTCCGGAAGCTTCGTCACTGTCGAATTTGCGACGCCTCCTATGGCCGAAGCGAGGTTGACCATTGTAAGCATTGTGAATATGTAAGTCTGTATTACAGGCTCGAACATATCGAAAAATCCGTTAAGGGGCAGTACCGTAACCGCTCTGAGAAACGGTACGTCGGTTAACAGCCCGCTGAGATATTCCATGAATCCCATCCACAGATCCACTACTATGACTCCTCCGAATATGTTTCCGAAAAGTCGCAGCGCGAGAGATACGGGAAGTGTCAGTTCCTCCAGAACCTTCATTGGGAATATGAACGGATAAGGCTCCGCCATTTCCTTAAGTCTGCCCTTTACCCCCAGCTTCCTTATGCCGCTTATCTGTATTATCATGAACGTCATTATGGCAAGGGCCGCCGTCACGTTAAGGTCAGCGGTAACAGGTCTGAGTCCGAAGATTCCCAGAGAGCTTCCGAACAGTATGAACGCGAATATGGTTCCTATGTACGGTGCATATCCTTCGTTGGCTCTTCCCATGTTTTCCCGGGTGAACTTGTAAATCCAGCCCACCATGGCCTCGGCGGCAATCTGCTTCTTACCGGTCGGAATCATCTTAAGGCCGCTTCCCATCCAGATTCCGAGACCTGCGATTATCACCGCCACTATGACTCCGAACACAGTGCTTTCCGTTATGTAAAGATTTCCGTCTCCTATACTTATGGTAAAAATTATGCGGGCGCCCAGTTCGTCAATATTTATCAAGCCGGATTCCCTCCCTTCAAGGCCGCCGTAACTATTCCTGCCGTAAATGTAATGGCGCTGACTCCGAGAGCTATTACTGCGTTAACGCCAAAAGCTGCGCAGGTAACTCCTGCGGCTCCAAAAACTAAAAACCTCCCTAACTGGATAAGGAAGGCAGTGAATTTATTTTTTCCAGCTGTTAAACCGTATACTACTCTCTCTAAAAGCGCCAGGTTTACCGTAAACGCCGCCGCCCCTGTGAAAAGCCCCGCCGTAAATCCCGGGTCGAAACCCAGAAACGGCAGTGACAGAATCTCCGCGGCAATGGTAAAAACGATATAAAGCTTAACCACTTTTCTTTTATTTTTCATTTTAAAGTCGTCCCCTCTGAGTCATGACCCTATTATAGCCCTATTTCCGCAAATGTAAACCTCATTTTTGCCTTTTTCACACGAATTTTACTTATGGTACGTCTCTCCCCTGTTTATTTTGAATGCTCTGTAAATCTGCTCCAGCAGAATAACCCTCATCATCTGATGAGGAAACGTCATATCGGAAAAGGAGAGCTTGAAATCAGCCCTGTCGCTGACGGCTTTGTCAAGGCCCAGGCTTCCCCCTATTACGAAGGCCACGTTGCTCTTTCCCTTAAGCGAAAGCTCCGCCACTTTCTCCGCCAGAGCCTCCGAACTCAGCTTCTTTCCCCTGACCTCCAGGGTTATTACGTACATTTCCTTTCCGATATGTTTAAGGATTGCCTCTCCTTCGGCCTTTTTCACCGCCGCCTCTTCGGCTTCTCCCGCCCGGTCCGGAAGCCTCGCCTCCTTGAGCTCGACAATATTTAAGGCGCAGTAGCCTCCCAGCCGCTTGGAATACTCGGCAACCGCCTCCGTCCAGTACCTTTCCTTAAGTTTTCCGATGCAGATTACGCTTATGTTCACCTTTTTCCTCCGGATTTTCAAATCTCTATGATATGTCCCACCTGGTCCCGCTTTGCCACGTCAAGGAACAGATCCCTTCCCACGAGAAAATCCTCCTCGAAGAGCATGTTCTTTACGGTCAGAAACGCCTGCTCCGGCGTGTTGTTCTCACGGCTTAAGTGGGCGAGTATCACCTTCGGCGTGCTCCCGTTTCTTCTTTCCCTGAGCATGCGGCAAAGGGTGCTGCCTGCGGTTTCGTTGGAGATGTGGCCCTTGTCTCCCACAATTCTCTGCTTGAGGTAGTAGGGATAGGAGCCCATCATGAGGACATTTACCTCGTGATTGGCCTCTAAAACGAGGAGGTCGCTTTCCCTTATGTAACCGAACATTTCTTCCGTTATGCAGCCCGTGTCGGTGACGACGGTGCACATTTTGTCCCCGGCAATGACCGAGTAGCCGAGAGGGCCGGCTGCATCGTGAGAAAGAGAAAAGGTCCTGATCTTCATATCTCCTACGGCAAATGCCGCGCCCGGTTCAACCTCAAAGAACCTTTCCCCCGGCGCCGTCTCCCGCACTGCATGGAGTGTTTCGGAGCTTCCGTAAATTCTCGCGGACGACGCCTTTTTTCCGATCATCTTCAGGCTTTTCACGTGGTCGGTATGCTCGTGGGTGACGAGAATTCCGTCTACGTCCTCCGGCGAAAGCCCCATCTCGGAAAGGCCTTCGATTATCCTCTTTCCCGTCGTCCCCACGTCTATCAGGACCGCCGTCTCTTCGGTCTTCAATATGTAACAGTTGCCGCTGCTTCCGCTGGCGGCAGAAAGAAATTTAAATGGCATATTTCAGTCGTTCTCCTATATAAGATTGCAGGGGATAAAGCAGTTTCCCGGCTTTATTTTTCAAGACATTTCGGATCAAGAAGAAAATCATAGATGTTTATGGTCAGAATACCATATTCATCATACTGCGTCGGCACCACGTCCCCGGTAATGATGATTTTCCTGAAGGAATCATCGATCTTTCTGAACGGTCTGATTTCCTGCATGCGCTTTGTTTCATCAGGCAGGGCATAGGCGGATTGGATATAGTATCTGGAAGAACCCAGATTACACACAAAATCAACCTCAAGCTGCTTACGGGTTACTTTCCCGTTCCGATCTTTTTCAGCGACAGGTACAACTCCTACGTCCACGCTGTAACCGCGCATACGGAGCTCATTGTAAATCACATTCTCCATGGAATGGGTCCGTTCAAACTGACGGAAGTTAATTCTTGCATTCCGAAGTCCAAGGTCAGAAAAGTAATATTTTTTCGGGGTTTCGATATATGCCTTTCCTCTGATGTCGTAGCGTTGCGCAGACTCTATCAGAAATGAGTCCTCGAAATAATCCAGATATTTTTTTATGGTATTGGCGGTTATTTTAGATTTTTTAACCGACCTGAAAGTGTTTTTAAGCTTCTCCGGATTGGTCAGAGAGCCGATTGCAGAAGAAAGAATGTTCAGCAGATCTTCCAGTTCACCGATGTTTTTAACGCGGTTCCTCCTTACTATATCCTGAATATATATTTCTCTGAACAGATTCTGTAATGCCGCAGCCTTATCATCTGACCCATCGCACAAAACGACTGACGGAATACCTCCATATAGCATATATTCGGACAGTCCCATATACTTATCCCCTTCATACACAGACATAAACTCTGCAAAGCTCAAAGGGTACATATGAACCTCGTCGCCCCGACCGGCAAACTCGGTAGCGATATCTTTAGACAGGAGCCTTGCATTACTTCCCGTCACAAATACATCCATGTTATCCTTACGCAGATAACTGTTCAGCACGGCCTCAAAACAGTCCAACATCTGAATTTCATCAAGAAGCAGATAATACATTCCGTCGTCAACGACTTTGGTTCGGATATAAGCCATGAATTTTTCCGGGTCTGCCCCACGCTTTTCTTTTTCAACCCCGACAAGACTTTCGCCGGTCAGATGCAGGTCGTCCGCTGAGTCAAAAGCAAAGCGAATAATATGGTCAGCATCTACACCGCTCTCCAGTAAGTGATGATAGAAAAGGGTATTGAGCAGATAGGATTTACCGCACCTGCGGATACCGGTTATAACCTTAATGAGCCCGTTGTTCTTTCTTTTTATCAATTTGTTCAGGTAGAAATCTCTGCGAATCTCCATTCAACAACCTCCCTGCAAAGGATTTTTGCAACCTAACACTGTTTTCTGTTCTATTCTATCACGAAACTGATGTCATCTCAATATGTCGGCGCAATTTTGGAAAGGATTTTTGCAACTTCAGGCATTTTTCCGTTTTAATACTTCTCCGATATCCCCATTGATGCATATTGAACGATCCGCAATCTCCCGCGGCGCACAGGCTTCTCCGTAATTTATGCAGGCATAAACAGCTTGCGGGTTCGCCGCCGTCATGCGCCAGAAGGAAAACTTGACTATACCGGGCGTGTTCATTCCGGCTCCCGGCTCCAGATAAAGTGTTCTGCGCCCCTTCACCCTGCCGATAAATTCCTGTTTTTTCACCGGAGCTTCGGACCGGCCGTTCTCCTCAGCTCTTGTCTGTATTATACGAATACCAGTTTCATTCATAAAGTAAGCATAATATTATGCTGTAGTTACCAAACGGGAACTATTGGGCAATTTAAATGAAATCTTGACTTTATCCGGCTCTGAAATTATACTAAGTTCATTAGGACAGTTTTTAAACCAGGCATACTACTAAGATGTATCTGCTTTTATGAAACTATTGGAGGATTTCAATGACTGAGCATATTGATAAAAAAGAACTTCCCGCATGTCCCGTGGAAACGACTCTGATGCTCATAGGCGATAAATGGAAGGTCCTTATTCTGCGCGATCTTCTTCCAGGCACCAAGCGGTTCGGCGAGCTGAAGAAATCAATTGGCAGCGTATCCCAGAAGGTACTGACCAGTCAGCTCCGCGACATGGAAGCAAAGGGGCTCGTGCACAGGCAGGTGTACGCCGAAGTACCTCCCCGGGTGGAATACAGCCTTACCGAACTGGGCCAAAGTCTGAAGCCGATTTTAGACGCCCTGTGGGCCTGGGGCGAAGGATATAAGGAAACCTTAAAGTAGAAAACAACGCTATTCTTGGGAGAACGACTATGACTTTATTGAACATATACTCCGACGGCGGCTGCTCCGGCAACCAAAGCGACAAAAACTTCGGCGGCTGGGGCGCAATTCTTGAGTTCGGGGAAAATAAAAAGGAACTGTACGGAGGAGAGGCCGACACCACCAATAACCGCATGGAGCTTACGGCCGTGATAAGCGCCTTTCAGGCTCTAAGGCGGGACGGCCTTACCGTGCGGGTTTTCACCGACAGCTCCTACGTTGCCGACTGCTTCCGAAAGAAGTGGTACGAGTCCTGGGAGAAAAACGGCTGGATCAACGCCGCGAAAAAGCCGGTTGAGAACAGAGAGCTGTGGTCGCAGCTTTTGTCCCTTACCCGCAGGCACGATGTTACGTTTTACAGAGTAAAGGGCCACGTGGCGCCCGAAAAGCTGACGGACGAAAAAGCCGCCGCTCTTTACGAAAAGTTCAAAGAGTGGAACGGGAAGGATTTTTCCTATGAAGATTTCCTCTACATCACTTCCATGAACAACCGGGCCGATGAGCTGGCGAATGCCGGAATAAAGACGGTAAAAGAGCGGGAATCCGTAAAGTAAAAAAGGAGTAAACCCTCATAAACCCGGAAAATGAGGTTTCGGGATTTTTGCGAAGGAGATAACCGTTCCGGACGACTGGACCATTAAGGTTTACAGGCTCTCCGCGGCAACTCCGGATCTGATGCAGTTCCGTCTCGGCGGGGACTTCAATACCGTCGGAAAAACATATTCCGTTCTCAGAAGCGACGTATACTTCATAAAATACGACCAGGCGGCCTCCGTTGACGCAAAGTGGTCAAGTGAACACTTCACAACGTTCCTCAGCCACGAAGCCTTCCACTACTATATGCAGGACAACTGGCCGGAGGGAACCGCCATATATGCGGGAATTCAGGTATCACGCAGAGTCGGCTATGATTTCGGCGTTATGTACTTCTCCAACAGAAAAGACGTACCTTTTTCCGAGATTATCCCTCAGTACCGCGCGGGAAACATCGATAAGAGCTACCTTGCCAACCGCATACCTTATGATACCGGCGGTCTTCTCTGCCTGCTGATGGACGAGCTCGAGGTTCCGGGCTGGCAGGAAACCCTTAACAACCAGACCCTCGATGCTCACGTTTCACTGTACTCCATACTGAAAGAGTGGGTTGAAGGCTGAAAAGAGAAGTAAAAGAGCGGATCTGATAAAGAACCGCTCTTTCTATTTTATATACCTCTTTTGAGGGTTTATGTTTACTCAGCATCGGCTGCAAAACCGGCAAGTGCTGTCAATACGCCTTCCTGCGTGTTTATTTCCGTGCGTGCTTTCTGTACTTATACGTTTCAGAAATAATGTAATATCCCGCATATAATAATATCATCATCTCTACTTTATAGCGGTTGTCCGTGAATACATAAATATATATCCACGCAACAAATATGACTATATCCGCCATTTCACCGAAAACACGCTCCCCAACACTCCTTTTCCGATACGACGAAACCAAGCCGAACTTCGATGCGGCAAGCATCGCTATGACCGCTATCGCCCCTATACCTGCAACAACGCCTGCCATACCAAAATCATACACGGTTGCTGTTTTCATAAATCCGTAGAACACCACCGCTACTACGGACATTAATATCCATTCCTTCCTTTTCATAGTCTTATATTTTGCGCATGTTTCCATCGGTCTCACCTCCAAGATTGGGTACCGCTAAACATAATGAATCGCCACAACAATTGAGCATATTGTAAAAAATAGCCCTCCAAGTCGCATCAGAATCAAATATAGTTCTGTAGGTTCACCACCTTTCACAGTGAACAAGGTCTCAATCCTGAACATCAACTTAGGCTTGCATAACATCATTACTCCAATCACTAATAACACTAATACCCACATTCGTTCCATCATATGCCTTCTCTCACATAATCTATAGTCTCGGAATTCTAAAATTCCTATTCGTGCGTATTTTTGAATTTTTCTTATATGAAGCTTATCACGCTTTTTTATATACGTCAATATAATATATGTCATTTTCTTATATTTCTTCAATTTGTATATTCAATTGATTTTTTAGCAGTCTTATGGTAAGTTATCAGTGGAAAGGCTTGGTTTTAATGAAAGAAGAAAGTAAAAGAAATCCTTTAAATAATTTCGAAGCACAGTTTAAGAAGGCAACTCTGCAGCTTTTGATACTGTCCATCCTGTCTGACGGGGAAATGTATGCCTATGAAATCGCTCAGACGATATTTGAAAAAAGCAGCGGCAAATATAAAGCCCCGCTCCTCTACACGTCGATTTCCAAACTGGAAGAAAACGGCTTCGTTTCCGAGAGCAGAAAGGAAACCGTTGCAAACAGGATGAGGGTGTATTACAGGATTACCGATTCCGGCAGGGCATATCTGAATCTGCTTAAAGATCTGTATAAGGACCTCACCGGTGTAGTATGGGATATTGTGTATGCTGAGGAGAATCGCTAAAATGAATCATGAAATTGTAAATGAATACCTTAAAGAAGTTAAAAAAGAACTATCGGGGCTCTGTTCGGCGGATGAATTTCTGTCCTCTATGCGCGAATACCTCGACGATTACTGCGACGAGCATCCCGACTGCACCATCCGAGACTTAAAAGATGAATTCGGAACTCCCGAGGAAGTTGCAGGCGAATTTCTGGAATCAAAGGGTATATCAAATTCCGGCAAAGTCAAAAAGTTGAAAAACAGCAGACGGCTCATTGCCATCATAGCAGTTGTTCTGGTAGTCGTATTGATAGCGGTGATTGCCTTTTACAGGGATGTTTTAAATCAGTCTACGCAAGCAAAAGCAACGGATGTGATTGTAGTGGAACCACCTGAAGTAACCGAGGATCCAGTATTAGAATAAGGGAGGATTGTATGAAACATAAAATCAAAACAAGTCTGGCATTAATAGCGTTACTGATAATTTCCTCCGGTTTCCCGGTAAGTGCTGTTGAAATGTACGATTCAGAATCAAATAAAACTAACGAGACTGTAACTTAATCCGCTTTCCATCATGCGGTCATGCTCCTTTATTTTCGTAAATCCTTTGATTTGCGAAAAACTGCGATAACCATTTCATCGCAAAAATCCCGAATATCACCGGTTTGACGATAACAGCTCCGCCATTTCAGCGCCATGCAGCGGATAAGCCCATCGTAAGATTCCCCGTTTTTCAGATTTTGTGATGAAACAGCTATCGTTAAAATCATAGAATCCACACTTTTACGATAATCCGTAAATCTGCACCTTGTCTTTACAGGCATACTGATAGGGCGAAGCATGAATCTGCGCCTCGCCCTTCACTTTATGTTCATTACTCCCTTTGAATCATAAGCCTTTATCTATGCGCCTTGCCTTAATGTATTCGTAAACATCGAAGGCGCTCATGAGTATTGACAGTATAATTACAGTTATATCCCTGCCCAGCACGATAAGCATGGTCAGAAATGCGACCATGAATTTCCAGAAAAATCCGCTTACATTTTCGCTCTGCACGCCGCATCTCTCATATCTCCTGCTTGCCATCCGCTGGGACAGTATGTAGGATACTATTGCTCCTATGCATAGAGCCGCTCTGGTTTTTCCGCCTATATTAAAGGCTTCTATGCAGATGAGCGCAGTCACTATGGCCACATCCGTTCCCACGCATATCCGCATGGCGCCGCTGTATTTCATGTTATCACCACAACCAATCTTGATTTTTTACTTCATAAACGTTTTCGATACCTTTTTTCCGTTTGGCCCTGTAATTTCAATTTGATACCCACTCTCAAGGGTAGCAATTCTCCCAGACAGTATGTTAACACTGACACGCCGAGCTGTTCTCATTCTAATTTTATATTTTCCCGCAGCATCTGTTAGAGTAGTATAAAATTTTTCTATGCATTCGTCTGCAATTATACCAGCGATTCCTCCCAATGTAGCTCCTGCTACAATTTTACCCAAACTGGTTGGATTTATACCCACAAAGGAGCCCACCACGCCAGTTATAGTTGAAAACAGCATCTCTCGGTACTTGCTAACAAACTTGGCAGATTCTTTTGTCACTGTTAAAGTTTTTGTTGCACCCCAAGAACCATATCTCATTTCAATTCTGTTCTTGTATCTCTCATTTCCATAAAGAACAATACCATTACTGTCTCCACCACCATCAGGAGCAATTACTGGCATAACACTAGTTACGGCATTCATCGATGCGTCTTTGTTTGAATCTTTATCTTGATTGTGCTCCATAGCAAAAGCTACTGAAACAGATGTCATGATCATAGTCGTTACTAAAAGACATGATATTAACTTATGTTTCATATTTTCCTCCCCTTTAGTATTTTAATCTGTGATATTCCGTTGATTAAAAGTGACTTACTCTATTCCCATCAGTCTCACCCCTTTAGCGCTCTGCATAAAATTTCTGTTAATCCCCTTATATCTAAAATATCACATCTTTTTATATATGTCAATAAAATATATAGCATTTCTTCTTTATAATTTCTCAATTTATATATGCTGTTGATTTTTCTGAAATCTTGTGGTAAATTATCAGTGGAAAGGGTTGGTTTTATGAAAGAATCCAATAAAAGAAATCCTTTGAATAATTTTGATGCACAGTTCAAGAAAGCCACTTTACAGCTTTTGATACTGTCCATCCTGTCTGACGAGGAAATGTATGCGTATGAAATCGCTCAGACTATACTTGAACGAAGCGGCGGAAAGTACAAAGCTCCCCTCCTTTATACGTCTATTTCCAAGCTTGAGGCATACGGCTTCGTTACCGAAAGCAGAAAAGAATCCGTTTCAAACAGAATGAGGGTATATTACATGATTACCGATTCGGGGCTGTCATATTTAAGCCAGCTTAAAGGACTGTATAAAGACCTTACGGATGTAGTGTATGATATTGCATATTCAAAGGAGGAACGTGATTCATGAATCATGAAGTTGTCGACAATTATATTAAAATGATTAAAAAAGAAATTTCCTCCATATACTCTGCTGACGAGTTTCTATCATCTATGCGCGAATACCTCGACGATTACTGCGACGAGCATCCGGGCTGCACCACTGAAGACCTTGAAGAAGAGTTTGGTACACCTGAAGAAATTGCTAATGAATTTCTGGAGTCAAAGAATGTATCCAATTCCGGCAGAATCAAAAAACTCAGGAACAGCAGACGGCTCATTGCCATCATAGCAGTTGTTCTGGTAGTCGTCCTGATAGCGGTGATTGCCTTTTACAGGGATGTGCTGAGCCAGTCTACGCAGGCAAAAGCAACGGATGTGATTGTAATCTATCCGGAAGAAGAAGTTGAGAATCCTGTATGGTGATGGAAGGAGATTATTTATGAAAAGAAAAACGACAATCGCATTAAGTCTTATCATGGTGATGCTGTTCACATCTGCCATCTCAGTCAACGCAGCGGAATCACCGGGCATGGCACCTGATATAACGAAGGAAACTGTTTATTATTCCGACGGTTCATATGCAACCATCGAGACTACCGTATATGGTGATGAAGGTTACATTCAGCCTATGGCAACTGCTAAATTAAAGACTTCCCAGCGAACTTATACATATTATGACAGTGGCGACAAGAAAGCCTGGGATTTCACCGTTAAAGGTACCTTTCAGTACGATGGAACCAGAGTCGTTGCCAAGTCCAGTTCCTCCAGCTATAACGTCTACATCAGCGGCTGGAAATGCGTATCCCGTTCTACTACCAAATCCGGTGCTACGGTAAAAGGCACCGCCAGGTTCGAATATAGAGGCACAGCTTCCAAGACCGTTACTATCGGTATGAAGTGCTCCAAGACCGGAACCATCACGGCTATTTAGCGACAACCAAACGAGCAGGTAATCAGTCAGTAATTTCTGGTACCTGCTCTTTTTACGTTCAATTTCACTATTATCGCCTTTTTAAAGAACATATTTCTATTCCGCCGTCTATCAATACGGCCACGACGGCGATTCCAATACTGTTCGAAAAACTATATGCCATGAATCCGTACAGCAGCGGGGACAAAATCATCATGTGCTTAAATCTTACGAAATACCTGACGAGCTCATCTTCATTCATACAGGCAAAAATCTTTACGTAGTACACCAATCGTAAAAAGGCTATTATAATCAAAGCATAAGCAATACTCCGTATAATCGAAGCTTTAAGCACTACATATGCCGCTGCGAAGATTACCGCCATTCCGATGAGTATGATGATAGAATTTCTCTTATATTTTTCGTTTCGCATAAACCTTACTCCTTTTCTGAATCTCGATCCACGCTTTTCCAAAATTCTCTTAAAATTTAATAGCGCCCGCCGCGAGCGGTTCAAACATTTTTATGATATATCTGATTTCAGTTGAAGATTTTTCTACCTTCTGTCGGGGTTTTCTCGATTTGATAGAAAAAAATATAGAAATTAAAGCTTATCCGGAATGTGGAGAACCTGAAAAGTAAACCATAAGCACGATAACACTGTAAATGATAGAATTTCATTCTACCGAATTGCGGTTTTGCTCAGAAAAGGTTTAACTGCCGGGTTCGTTAGCAAACTTTTACCAACTGCATTTGCAGCGGAAATATAAACGCCGCCTCTACGAAACCGTCATTCTGATTTCCCTGTCCGCAATCTTTTCCGAAAATGCCTTTCCGGCTTCATTTACGTTTACCCACTTGAATAAAACCGTGCTGCCGGAATCCGCGATAAACGTAAAGCTCTGTAAGGTGTCTGACGGACCATCAACCGGTTCTGTCACTTCCGTTTTAGTCGTTTCAAAGCTTTTGAGAATCACATCTTCTTTCTCTTCCATATCCCACGTGTGCGTAGGAATAATCTGAGGCAGAACCACGGTTACGCTGCCGTCATCAGCTGCCTTAACCTGCATATTCATCTCGTACCCGGAGTCTTCCCCTTCATCTCCGAAGCCTGTTTCGTAGACCTCTCCATTTATCATTACCGCGTCTTTGTCCGGGTAACCGACTTCGTCCGTCGGGAAACCGCTGTCACCCGAACCGGAGGAGCTGCATCCTGTCATAATCCCAATGGACAGCGCCAGCGCCAGGCTCGCAGTCTTTATGAAAAATCTCCTGTTCGCTTTCGTTTATATTCCCTCTTCTCTTCTTCGCCTTATGTGATGGCTACATTATAGCTGAATGAGCTGTGTGGTGCAAGGCTAATATGCCCTCGTTCGATGTCATGCGCAGATTACGGCTTTCAGACGGAACGTTTTTTCGACCTTAAAGCCTTAAAACGCCGCAGACATCGAACAAAATCCGACGAAAAACTGCATTCAAACGCGCAAATGTTCGATGTTTCTTCCGAAAAACTGCTTTGACATCGAAAAAGTGTTCGATGCGGCCGGCTGAAAACCTGCTTCACATCGAACACTTCATAAAATCATAAAATCTGCTCTGTATCAGTTATATTATATTTATCTGCTTCTTGATGTTGGAGAGGATCTCCGTCTCGGTGGCGGTTTCGATTCTCTGCTTCATCTGCTTCGGAGCTTCCACGTACTTAATCATATTTCCGCTTCCGCCTACGCAGCCGCCGACACAGGCCATTCCCTCGATGAAGTTGTTAGGGAGAACGCCTTTGCTCGCGCGCATGAGGGCGGTCTTGCACTGCTCGATTCCGTCGCATGCGATAGGGTTCAGCTCGAAATCCGTAACTCCCTGCTCCTTGAGGGCCTGCTTTACGGCCTCGGTAAGTCCGCCGGCTCTGGCGAAGATTCTTCCGTAGTAGGAAGCCTGATTCCACTCGGTTTCCTCCAGCTCGCTGAGCACGATGTTCTTGCTGTCAAACAGCGCCTGCAGCTCCTCGAAGGTTATTGCGTAGTCTACGTACTGTGCGATTTCAGGCTTTCTCACCTCCGCCTTCTTGGCGATGCAAGGGCCGATAAATACTATTTTATACTCAGGGTTGCTCTCTTTGACAAAGCGAGCAAGCTCCGCCATCGGAGAAAGGTTATGAGAAATCTTGTCCACCATGGTAGGGAACGCCGTCTCAATGTATTTTACAAAGGCAGGGCAGCATGATGACGTAAGGAATCCCTTTTCAACCAGCTCCTGAGACTCCTTGTGGGCTACCATGTCGGCTCCCAGCGCAACCTCCAGCACTCTCTTGAATCCCAGGTTTCTGATTCCGGTGATAACCTGTCCCAGATTTGCATAGAGGAACTGGCTGGCTATGGACGGCGCAACTATGGCGATTACAGGCTTTGACGGATCCTTTTCGCTTTCCTTTATCAGTTTGATTACGTCCACGATGCTGGACACATCAACGGTAGCGCCGAACGGGCAGTGATATACGCACGCGCCGCAGCTTATGCACTTCTCTTCGTCTATGGAAGCCTCGCCGCCCGGAGCCATGGAAATGGCTCCCACCTTGCACGCCTTTTCGCAAGGTCTCGCGAAGTTGTGGATGGCGCTGTACTGACATGCGGAGGCGCACCTTCCGCAGTCCACACACTTGCTCTTATCTATGTGGGCGTGATGATTGTTGTCTATGGTTATGGCTCCCAGCTTGCAGCTTGCGATGCAGTTATGGGCAAGGCAGCCTCTGCAGAGGTCCGTTACTACGTAGCCCGCCTCCGGACATTCGTCGCAGGCGATTGGAATTACCTGAACCACGCTCTTCTTTGACTTGCTTCCGCCGATGGCAAGTCTCATTCTCTCCGCAACGATGGCGCGGTCCTTATATATACAGCATCTGTCAGGCGGTTCGTTGTCAAGGATTACCTTGCTTGCAACTTCGTTGAACTCCGCAAACACGTCGTTGCCCTTCCACGTCTGAATGGCAACCTCTCTGAGCACCCTGTACTTGATCTCCTGAACTCTGTTTTCAAATAGTTTGTTCATAAATCCTCCTTATCTGCATATTTTGTCGCTATCCAAACTCACTCACCGTGAGAAATTTCTCCGCTTCCCGTTATAGGTATCTTTTCGCCGCCTACGGCAGAGCCCATGTCAAAGAGCATCATCAGGAAATCCTTGTTTCTTGCCGCAACCTCACGAAGCTCCCTGTAGGCCTGACCGGCATACTTTTCCTGATCCGCAGCCACACCGGCAAGGTCAAGGCCCAGCTTTTCTCCTATATAGAGGGCTCTGTACTCGTGGTAAGTCTGGCTCACCACTATGGCCGATTTCACTTCGAAAATATCCCGGGCTCTCTCCATGGATTCATAAGTGGAAAATCCCGCATGGTCGCAGAATATGTCCTCCGCCGGAACTCCCGCCTCAAGGGCATAGCTCAGCATGACGTGAATCTCGTTATGACCCTGGCTTCCGTTGTCTCCAGTCAGGAGAATCTTAGGCGCAAGACCTTCCTCATAAAGCCTTATCCCCGCATCAAGCCTGTCCTTAAGCATGGGCGACGGCGTTTCGCTGTCTGTTATCCCTGCGCCGAGGACCAGAATGCAGTCGGCGTTCATATCTCTGAGCCCGGCTAAAACGTCCTCCGGAATTTCAGTCTCCTCCGTGGAGCTTCCCGCGTATCCGTCTGGCTCATGGTCGTTATCCTCGTCGATTCCGTCGAAAGAATACTGTATACACTCTTTAGCGGCCTGAACCACGTGATTATTTACCATCATAGCCGCAAATCCCGCTATGACCGCTGCGGTAACTATAATAAAAACAAATACTTTCAGCGCTTTCCTGATTTTCATCTATACCCCTTTTACAAACACTCATAAAGTGTGATACAATTCTATTGGTCGTGCATTACACAACCGCTACAGTAGTATACCACAAAGGAATAAATTTTTCTTGTGTATTTTGTTAAATTTTTGACCTGATTACTAAATTTTTTTAGGCGCAGAGGAGCGGCTATGAAAAAATTCACTATTTGCGCGTCGAGCACTTACGACGTAATTACGGGACATGACATAGTAAAGGATGCGGGAGCATATATAAGGGAAGTTCTGGAGCCGTGCAGGCTTTGTATAATCACCGACAGCACGGTGAACAGCATGTACTCCCAGGTGCTTCTCACATCTCTCATAGAAAGCGGCTTTCAGACATCTAAGATCGTATTCCCGCCCGGCGAGCACTCCAAGAACCTGAGCACCTATACCAATATCCTCGAAGCTCTCGCCGACGAAGGAATAACCAGGTCAGACGCCATAATCGCCCTGGGCGGAGGCTCCGTCGGAGATATTGCCGGCTTTGCCGCCGCCACGTACATGAGGGGGATCCGGTATATTCAGATTCCGACCACATATGAAGCGGCCGTTGACGCGGCCTACGGCGGTGAGACGGGACTCAATCTCATGAGCGGGAAGAATCTTGTAGGCGCTTTCTGGCAGCCGTCTCTGGTTCTGTGCGACTACGGGTATTTCGACACTCTCCCGGAGGAGCGGCTCAAAGACGGCGCGGCGGAAGCCATGAAGTTTGCCGTTATCGCGGAAAGCAGCCTGGCGGATCACATACTTGCAAAGGATTATCCTTACGTTGTGGAGCGATGCATATCCATAAAAAAATCTCTCATCGAGACGGACGAGAGGTGCTACGGGCTTCGTCAGATTCTCGGGTTCGGCCACACCATAGGACAGGCTGTCGAAAAGCTCAGCGCATACGGTCTGCCTCACGGTCACGCCGTTGCAATCGGAATGGTTGCCGAATCAAAGGCCGCATTCAGAACGGGCCTTACAGGTGTGGATATCAGCGGCGAACTTGCGGACATATTCGCGCGGCTGGGGTTTGACACCCGGTGCTGCTACCCCGTCGACGAAATATATAACCTTGCCGTCATGGACAAGAAGATATTCGGGGACAAAATCAGCGTAGTCGTTCCGGAAAGGTTCGGCAAATGCAGCCTCCACAGAATTTCAATATCGGCTCTCAAGGAATACATAAGGGAAGGTCTGAAGTAGACCTTCCCTTTTACGTTTCCCGTTTAAGTCTATGCGGCGGCGCTTTCCGCCTCTGCTTTATCTGTCTTTCCGGATTTCTTTGCAAGTCTTTTGCTCCTTATGTCCGCAGCAGCCGTAAACAGCACGTCCGTTGAGGAGTTGAGAGCCGTTTCGCATGAATCCTGTATAACTCCGATTATAAATCCCACTCCAACCACCTGCATCGCGATATCGTTAGAGATTCCGAAAAGTGAACATGCAAGAGGTATGAGCAGAAGGCTTCCGCCTGCCACTCCCGACGCTCCGCATGCGCTAATGGCCGAAACTATGCAGAGCAGGAGAGCCGTTCCGAAGTCCACGTCGATTCCGAGAAAATTGGTTGCCGCGAGGGTGAGAACCGAAATGGTCACCGAGGCCCCCTCCATGTTTATGGTCGATCCCAGAGGAATTGATATGGAATATGTATCCTTATCAAGTCCCAGTTTCTTGCACAGGGACATATTTACAGGGATATTTGCCGCAGAGCTTCTGGTGAAGAATGCCGTAATTCCGCTGTCCTTGAGACACGTGAACACCAGAGGATAAGGGTTCTGTCTCGTGGTTATGAATACGATTATCGGGTTCATTATAAGGGCTACGAAGAGCATGGTTCCCACGAGGAGTATTATCAGCTTTCCGTAAGCTCCCAGGGCTTCTATTCCGCCTTCGTTGATGGCGTTAAACACAAGGCCCATTACTCCCAAAGGAGCGAATCTGATGACCCATCTTACCAGCTGGGATACGGCTTCCGAAATATCTCCGATTGCCTTCTTTGTCCCGTCAGATGCGTGTCTCAACGCTATTCCCAGGAGTATCGCCCAGGTAAGTATGCCTATGTAGTTGGCGTTCATCAGAGCGTCTACAGGATTTGCCACAATCTGAAACAGCAGATTCTGAAGCACCTCGGTGAGACCGCCCGGAGGCGTTACGTCTCCCGCACCTTCGGCAAGCTCAATGCTCATAGGGAATATGAAGCTTGAGACCACGGCAGATGTTCCCGCCAGAAATGTTCCCGTAAGGTAGAGGACTATAACGGATTTCATATTGGTCTTCTGTCCCTTCTGGTGCTGACAGATGGCGCCCATTACTATAAAGAATACCAGCACCGGCGCCACGCCCTTCAGAGCATTTACGAACAGATTTCCCAGTATTACGATTCCGGAAACCTTGTCGCCCAGAGTCAGGGCCAGAATAATACCTATGATAAGTCCTATGATAATCTGCTTAACAAGGCTGAGACTGTTCCAAAATTTAACTGCACTTTTCATTTTCCATCCTCCTTCTGCAATAGATTATATCACCTTTCACCGGCACACGCACCGCAGAATTCACACACGGACGGCGCTGTGGCGCATCCTCCGAGAGCGGTTTCTCTCAGTTCTATAGGTATGTGCTTTCCTACGGCATACATCGTATTTAACATTTCGTCAAAGGGTATAAGCTGGGTTATTCCGCTTAACGCCATTTCCGCCGCAATGAGAGCGTTGGCCGCTCCCGATGCGTTTCTGTTCTGACACGGGTATTCCACCAGACCCGCCACCGGGTCGCAAACCAGACCCAGCATATTCATGAGAACCGTAGAAGCTGCGTCAAGGCACTGCCGCGGCGTTCCTCCCATAAGTTCAGTGGCTGCCGATGCCGCCATGGCTGACGCCACTCCTATCTCCGCCTGGCAGCCTCCCACGGCTCCGGAAACGGTTGCGTTTCTCATGGCAAGGTAGCCTATGGCTCCCGCGTTATACAGTCCGTCCACAATCCGACCGTCCGATATCTTATACGTATCCTGAAGGGCGAGCAAAAGTCCCGGTACCACTCCCGCAGAGCCTGCCGTCGGAGCTGCGACTATGAGTCCCATCGAAGCGTTAACCTCAAGAACCGCAACCGCATAGGTTATGGCTCTTTCCAGCACTTCACCGCATATGGACTTTCCCCTTGCGGCGTGATCCGAGAGCTTTCTCGCCTCTCCGCCTATGAGTCCTCCCATGGACTTTGCCGGATTCTTAAGAGGCTGGTGAGCGGCATTTCTCATAACCTCCAGAACCTGATTCATTTTATGGTCTGCCATGTCCCCCGGGATCTCTCCAAGATCGCACTCTCTCTGCCGCATTACCTCGGAGATGGAGCGCTGCTCCCTTTCGCATATTTCAAGAAGCTCTTTTGCGTTTTTAAAGTCCATCTTCTCACCTCCTACGGCTCCACGATCATGACGTCTTTGATATTAGGATTTTCCCTGAGCGGCTCTACGATGCCTTCGGGGAAGTGGCCGTCGGATTCCACTATGGTATAGGCCGTGCACCCTTTGGACTCCCTGAAAAGCCTCATAAAGGCTATGTTTATGTTCGCCTCGCTCAGCACCTTCGTTATGTGAGCCACCACTCCCGGCTTATCCTGCTGAATGACGATTACGGTGCTGTATTCTCCGGCAAAGTCTACCGCTACGCCGTTGATTCTTGAAATCCTCACCTTGCCTCCGCCGAGAGACTCTCCCCTCACCGTCATCACGCGGCCCCCCGAATTTTCCATTCTGATGTCCACCGTGTTAGGGTGAACCTCGGTTTCCGTATCGCACGGTGTGAAGGTGTATTTCAGTCCCCGCTCCGTGGCGATTTTAAAGGAATCTCTGATTCTTATGTCGTCGGTCTCAAATCCCATGATTCCTCCGAGAAGCGCCCTGTCCGTCCCGTGGCCGTGATAGGTCTTTGCAAAGGATCCGTAAAGGGTGAAGTCCGCTTTCACCAGAGGGGGCGTTATCATCTTCTGAGCGAGATACGCTATCACTGCGGCTCCCGCCGTATGAGAGCTGGACGGTCCCACCATCTTCGGGCCCAGCACGTCGAAAACACTTACAAAGGACATAATCAATCCTCCCTGCTTAAAAAATCTGCGGTCTCATCTGTGTCACACATTTCTTCTTGACCTTTAAGTATGTTTAGTATATTCTGTCATTAGACATTCGTCAAATTCATAAAAATAATATTATCGTTTAGTTTTTTTAATAGTAAAGGGACAAAAGGCGCAATATGGAATTAAGACAGATAACGACGTTTATAAAGGTTGCTCAGCTGGGCAGCTTCTCAAAGGCTGCGGACAGCCTGGGATACTCCCAGTCCGCCGTTACCGTCCAGATAAGGCAGCTGGAGGACGAGCTGGGCACAAGGCTCTTTGACCGCATGGGAAAGCGCATCTCCTTAACCGACCCAGGCAGCCAGTTTCTTAACCGGGCATACGAGATTATAAACGAGGTGAACAAGGCGCGGCTTTCCGTTGCCGACACCGGTGACCTTCACGGAAGCCTTCACATCGGTACCATTTCGTCCCTCTGCGACGCCAAGCTGCCTGCGCTTTTAAAGAAATACTGGGAAAAGCACCCCAACGTAACCGTCCGCGTCACCACCGCAGAGCCCGAGGAACTTATCGACCTTATGGAGCGGGGCGACGTGGACCTCATCTACATCTTAGACGAGCCCAGATATAACAACAACTGGCGAAAGCTGATGGAACAGCGGGAGGACGTCGTCTTCGTGGCGTCTTCTGACCTTGCCTGTGAACTTAACCGGCCGGAGGGCCTTAAGATAGGCGACCTTTTTGACATGCCGTTTTACCTGACCGAAAGAAACGCCAACTACAGACGGGTTCTGGACAGATTTCTGGAATCAAAAAACGTATCGCTCACTCCCGCTCTTGAGTGCAGCGACACGTCCTTTATAATCAAAATGCTTGAAATAAACAGAGGCGTTTCCTTCCTGCCCGTCTACGCCGTAAGCCGCAGCATCGAGCAGGGCCGCCTTGCCATACTGAACGTAACGGACTACCGGGCTTCCCTGTATCGCCAGATCTTCTCACATAAGGAAAAGTGGCACACCCGGGAGATGAACGAGTTTATAGAGATGGCCGGGGCTGAGTCGTAATCTGCCGCAGTCTGTCCCACTCTTCCCTGAGCATTGAATAGCACAGTGAGTCACGGCACTCTCCGGTGTAGATTTTATAGGCCCGGCGAATGGTTCCCTCGTAGGTGAAACCGGTTTTTTCGATGACCCGCTGGGACCTTTTATTTTCCGGCCCGGTGCATATGGCTATCTGGTCCAGATTTTTCTCGTAAAACCCGTAATCAAGAACGGCGTGAACGGCCTCCGTCATGAGCCCCTTTCCCCAGCAGTCTTTTGCGAGGGAGTAGCCTACCTCACGGCTGTTCGATTCAGGCCGGTACTTATCCGGCTCGAGTCCTATAGTTCCTATCACCCGATCGGAGTCTTTAAGGCGTATGGCCCAGGCCCCTGCCGGCATAAACATTTCCTCGATTATCATCTTCGATTCGGCGACGCTTTCGTGAGGCTTCCATCCGGCGTGAGGCCCTACGTCGGGATTTTTAGCGTATTCGTAAAGTCCCTCTGCATCCTCCGGCGTGTAAGGCGTCAGAATCATTCTTTCCGTCTCTATTATTCCGGTTTCAAATCTCTCCACTTAAAAAACCTCCTCTCTGCGGAAAGAGCCGCCCGGCGAAAAGCCGCGGCAGCCCTTATTCCTTCGTTTATTCCGTAGTACTTACGATTTCCTTGCTGGATTTATCTATCTGGCTTACCTTCATGTCAGGAGCGTCAGCAGGGTCGACGTTTTCAAGGAGTCCCAGCAGGTTAGGCCCCAGGTATATGGTGCTCAACGTCTCACCGTTTAATGTGACCTTGCTGTACTCCGTGAAGTTTTCGCCCTTGATGTAGTACTTTCCGCCGATACTTACGACCTTATCTATCTTGATCTTCTTCACACCCATCTTCATATCCGTCGGCTCGAACGGATTCTCGCCGCCGTAGAGATAGTAGTCTCCATAGAGGATATCATAGGCAATCATCTTCAGATTCGTCAGATAGTCAGGAGACGACCAGTCCGCGCTCTGATGATATTTGACAGTGGTTCCCGTGTGGATTCCAAGTCTGTCAAAGACCTCGGAGGACAGCTGATATGTCGCAAGATCCATATCCTCCTTTTCCATGTCGAAGTTGCTCCATATTACGTACTGGGTCTGGTAGAGATCCTTCGCGTCGTAGGCGTCCTCGGTAACGTCAAGGGCAGGAATGTGGTCTCCGTACATAACCAGAACCACCGGCTCGTCAAAGGCTTCAAGAGTCTCCGTAAGATCCTTTATGAACTGATCCATCTCGTGAAGCTGGTTCACGTAGTATTCGTACTTCCACTTCATCTCCTCATTAGGCGCGTCGGTTACGGTAATGGCCGGATTCTTTATAACCTGCTCGGCCGGATACTTGCCGTGACCCTGAACGGAAATGGTATATATGTAGTCCCTTTCTTCCGTGGCGTTTAAAGCATCGGTAATCTGGGACACCAGATTCTCATCCTTTGCCCAGTTCTTAGGCGTCTTGGAAACATCGCTCATATACTCCACGGAAGTGAAGGTGTCATATCCTATGTTCTTGAATACCTGGTTTCTGTTGTAGAAAAGGGCCCTGTGATTGTGGATTGCGTGAGTTCCGAAGCCCATGCTCTTAAGGTCATAGGCGATGCTTTCCGCCGTCTTTTCCTTAAGTATGGATTTAAACGGATATTCGCCCGGTCCGAAGAACTTGACGCTGATACCCGTCATGACCTCGAACTCCGTATTGGCGGTTCCCGCTCCGCATGCCGGAACCGTAAGGCTTCCCGACGAACAGCTTTCCATCAGACTTCTGAAATATGGAATAGCGTCCTCGGAAAGCTCGATATTGTTGAAAAGCTCAGGGTCGGTGAAGGATTCAAGCTGAAGGAACAGGATGTTAGGATAATCCTCGTCCACATCGGTCTGAGTCAGCTTCATGGTTCCGTCCTTACCGAACTGATCCTCGCTGAATATGCTCTTCACTGCCTCTTCGGAGTATCCGTGGGGTCTCTGAATTCCAGTGTTCAACCATGTGTTAATAAAGCAGTACGGCACGCCGTAGTCGGAATATGCGTATGCAAGGTTTCCGAAGAAGGTCGCCAGCACATTTATCTTCACAAGTCCGAAGGTGGATATAAATGTGCAAGCTATGATGAGAACTAAGGTGGCCAGGGTCCTCTTTATGTTTATTGAACCTTTCGGCTTCTTCGGCGCCTTTATCCATAATATGATAAGGGCCGCTACGCCTATGACTATTCCTGCGGCGATTCCGATAAGCTGTCCCATGGTGAAGTAGTTGGTCAGCATGGTTGCCGCATCGGTCACCGCGCTCAGATCCTTTACCGTAAACGGCGTCATTCTCTCCATGAGTATTACGCCGTTGGTAATTCCTATGGCAAGCCACAGACAGCTTATTACCACTATGAAGAATATCCTTCTCCTGAAGAGCATAGCCACGGAAAGGGTGGCGAAGATAACCAGTGAATTGTATAGAAATACCACCGGGCTGGAAATGAGAAATTCAAGTCCGCCGGTTCCCTTTCTCGCCAGTGTTTCTATGATCATGTTAAGGGCAAACGCCCATACGGCACAGAAGCACAGGGAATTGTGAAGATATTTCCTGTAAAAATCCTTTGCTTTATCCATAGATCAATCCTCCGATACCTCTTTGATTCTGTTTGCTATATCCGCAAATTCCCTTATGGTCAGCGTTTCCGCCCTCCTTGAAGGATCGACACCTGCCTTTTCGAGGCACCCCTTCAGTTCATCCTTTGTCAGAGAGCACGCGCCGCCCAGGGAATTTAAAAGAGTCTTTCTCCTCTGCCCAAAGCCTGCTTTTATGCATCTGAAGAAAAGCTTCTCGTCCGAAAGCTCCACTTCCTTTTCCTTTCTCACATCAAAACGCAGCACCGCCGAATCCACCTTAGGCGCGGGAACGAAAACCGTCCTCGGCACGAAGGCCACCTCGGTCACGGTACAGTAATAGTTTACCGCCGCCGTAATGGCTCCGCAGGTTTTGCCGCCCGGAGACGCCTGAATTCTGTCGGCCACCTCCTTTTGCATCATAACCGTAATGCTTTCCGCATGAACTCCTCTTTCCAGAAGCGCCATTATGATGGGGGTGGTTATGTAGTAAGGCAGGTTTCCTATAATCTTGGCGGTCTTAAAGCCTTCCCTTTCGATTATCTCATTAAGATCCGTCTTAAGCACGTCCGCGTTTATTATTTCCACGTTGTCAAAATCGGCCAGGGTATCGTTAAGTATGGGTATGAGATTTCTGTCTATCTCAACGGCCACGACCTTTTTCGCCCTTGCCGCGGCTTCTGCAGTGATTACTCCGATTCCCGGACCTATTTCGATTACCAGATCCTCCGCCGTGATTTCAGTGGCTTCTATGATCCTGTCTATTATGTTTTTATCGGTAAGGAAGTTCTGGCCCAGACTCTTTGAAAGCTGAAAGCCGTAGCGTTCCTTTATGTTTCTTATGGTTTCCGGCGAATAAAGCTTCACTTAGAGTTCACCAGCCTTTTCTTCAAATTCCTCTCTCGTTATTCCGAAGGCGTTAAGCCTCTTCAGGAAGGTCTTTCCGTTCCCGTAGCCTATTCC
>CALXBQ010000030.1 GCA_944386595.1 uncultured Clostridia bacterium | reverse complement strand
ATGTAATGACCCCCGTAAAAGAAGCATTGAAAGGCAAGGTGGTCATTTCACTTGCAACCAACACCTACTGTGACACTCTTTCGGAAATCCTTCCGGAATCTCACTGCGTTGCAACGGCGCCGAACACCCCCGTTTCCGTCTGCGAGGGAATATTTATCTGCGAAGATGATAACACTCTTACGGACGACGAGGAGGTCTTCGTTCAGGAGCTTTTAGAGAACCTGGGCACATTTATGTGGCTGGACAGAGACCACATGGGTATTGCAGGCGTCATTGCGGGCTGCTCCCCCGCCTTCGTCTCCATGTTCATGGAAGCCCTCGGAGACGCCGCCTGCAAACACGGTCTGACGCGGCCTGTTGCGTATAGGCTCATAGCCCAGATGCTGGCCGGTACGGGGAAAATGGCATTGGCTTCGGGAGATCATCCCGGTCAGATGAAGGACGCCGTGTGCTCGCCGGCAGGAACCACGATAGTAGGAGTTTCTACGCTGGAAAAGAACGGCTTCAGATTCGCCGTGATAGACGCTGTCGATCAGATAGAGAATAAAGTTAACGGAAAGCTTTAAGCTTTCCGTTTTTCGTTACTGCTCAATTTTCTCGATTCTGGTCTCAAGACCGTATTTGTTCTTTATCTCCCCCAGCATTCTGAAGTGCTCCTGCATCCCGTGCGCCTTCTGGTCTTCTGCGCTCTCCCACTTTTCCAAGAGAAGCATCTCTCTGTCGTTTTCTGCCGATATGAAGTACTCGTACTGAAGACAGCCCTTCTCTTTCCTCGTTTTGCTGACGATTCCGGCTTCCTCCGCCTCGCGGAGAAAATTCATTAAGTCATCGCCGTCTTTTGCGGTGTAATAAACGTGCAGGTAAAGCATTTTTCTCATCTCCTTTTTACATAGCACGAATTAAAATCATATAGATAACCGTTCCCGTGAGAATGGAAAGTATCATGTTGTGACGCCATTTGTGTATAACGACCACCATCAGCACCGAAGCTATCTCCGGCACACCGTGGCCTGCCGCCATCAGATCCATATTTCTCAGGCAGTAGACCACCAGCATGGCGATTATGGCGTTTGGCAGCACGTCCCCCAGATAGAGAATCACTTTCGGCGTTCCCTTTGAGAACATCATAAAAGGCAGAAAGCGGAGAAACATTGTGCAGAGAGCCATGGCTCCTATGAGAAGAAGTGAATGACCTGTATCTATCATGCCTCATCGACTCCTTCCGCTTTTGTTATAGCAGGCTTCAGGAGAAGAAGGGCTGCCGCTATTATGAGCATGGACGGAATGAGAAAGTAATCGGCTCCGAATACGATGAGACAGATCAATGTGATCCCTCCGCCTAAAAGTGCCGGTATGTGAGTTCTGCTCTTTTCCCACTGCTCCACCAGCATCACGACAAATAACGCAGTCATGGAAAAATCCACTCCGGCGGAATTGAACTCAAAGGTATTTCCTATAAATGCCCCGATAAAGCTTCCGATAATCCAGTAGCTGTGGTTCATCATCGAAAGAAGAAAATAGTACCACTCCCTGTCAACGCCGTCGGGAACATCATCTGTACACACCAGCGAATAGGTCTCGTCAGTGAGGGCGAAGATGGCGTAAAACCGCTTCCAGCCCATCTTTCCGTATTTTTTCAGCATGGAAATTCCGTAAAAGAGGTGCCGGGCGTTTATCATAAGGCTCATAAGTATGGTGGATATGAGCGACGCTCCCGTTGCAAGGAGCTCCACACCCACGTACTGAAGGGTGCCTGCCAGTACCACCGTGCTCATGAGTACGGCCCACCAGAAGGAATATCCTTTGTCGGCCAGAAGCACACCGAAGCCTATGCCCAAAACGATATACCCTGCCATTACAGGCAGGGATCGCATAAAAGAATATTTTAAGGTCGTCTTGTTCATCGCCCGGACTCCCTATACAGGTGTGCTTTCCACAGCGGCGGCAAACAGCCTGCCGGCTCCGTCTATAACTCTGATGAAGCTCTTCATTTCCTCTCTCTTTTCGGAAGCCTTTCTGTTCGCTTCGGCTTCGAAGTACTTGGGACAGTTGTTAAGGGCTATGAACAGCCAGCCTCCGTTAAAGGAAACCGCAACGGGACAGCCCGCGTCCTTCTTTATATCCAGAAGGATTTCTCTGAAATCGTCGGTGAAAAAACCGTTAAGCCTGTTCGGCTTCTGGGCGTAAACAGTAAATGTACTGTCGAACTCTTCGTCTCCTGTCTCGATTATGTGGTCAACGGTGTGGCCTGCCGTCTCAGGGCTGTAATCCTTTGACAAAATCTGCAGAAATCCGTTTTTCCTGAGCGGTTCGGCTTCGTCATTCCATACCATGCCCAGCACTCCGTCAAATATGTCACGGCTTCCCATACGTCCGTTTTCCTTTCTCTGAGGAACTCCCGCCTTAAGGTCTGTCATTCTGAAACAGGTATCGCCGTACTCTCCGTAAAGGGTGTCGTGAGTATAGCAGAGCTTATCATATCTTACGTTTACCAGAACGCTGGCTTCCATCTGCTCATATTCCAGTCCCGGTTCTTCCCTGTAAACGGACATGTCGATAAGATCCGACTCTTCCTCCGGCATATTTACCAGCATTTCCTGCCTGTATGCCGTCCAGAAGGAACCCTCTGCGCGCTTTGCGATAAATGAATAGAGTATTCCGTTTATACCGATTCCGCACACTACGGCGCAGACCACAGTCAGCAGTATGGCCTGAAGCACTCCGCCCGTGGCTCTCCAGTACTGAGGAAACGTGACTATCATGTAGATAAGCACAAGCGCCATAACCGCTATTGTTCCTATCTTCGAAGCCTTAATGAGAAGTTCCGTCTTGTATCCCAGTCTGTCAAGCTCCTCGTCGCTGTGACGAACGTTATTTCTCGCCATTTTTCTGTCTGTAATAATTTTTCGATCTTTTTTAGCCATTTCTAAATACTCCCGTAATATTCTTCCAGCGTGAGTCCGCTGCTCTTTATTTCAGCCGCAAGGCTTTTACCCACATATCTGTAGTGCCACGCCTCGAACACGTAGCCGGTGACTCCGGTCTTTCCCTCCGGATACCTGAGAATCCAGCCGTACTCGTGGGCGTGAGCCGTCATCCATTTTCCGAGTCCCGTCTCCAGAAGATCGTAGTGCAGTGACCAGTCCGGACTTATGTCCATGGCAAGTCCCAGCTCGTGCTCGCTGGACCTCGGGTATGCGCTGAGATACGGCGCTCCCTCGGGATCCTGAGCCATATAGTTTGAATAGAGGCTTATCTGGGTCTCCTTTGTCCTGTATCCGCTGATGACGTTAAACGTGTATCCGTCGGCCTTTGCTGCTGCCTTAAGGCTATTCAGGGCCGTCGCCGCCTCCGCTCTGAGCTGCTGACCTCCCCCTACGGAAACAAGATCCGAAGGCGCCCAGCCCTCCGGCAGAAAGTTTGCCTTGTTCACGAGAACCGTTATGCTCTCGGGATTTGACACCACAGACGTTCCGGCAGGCCTCGGATACGAATCTCCCGTATTCTGGGAAGAGCCGGAATTCGTGCTTCCGCCGTTTTCCTCCTCCGAAGAGATTTCCTCTTCTCCTTCGGAAGGTTCCTCGTCCGGAGCTTCTTCTTCAGTCTCTTCGTCCTGCTTTTCTTCTTCGTCGTCTTTTTCTTCAGTTGCGGTTCCCTCCGCCAAAGGCTTTTCGCCCCCGGTTTTTCCGTCTCCCGAAGAGCTGCAATACCACGCGGCTCCTCCAAGCGCAAGCGCCAGCAGAACTGCCGCTATCCCTATGCCTATTTTTCTCTTCTTATCCATGAAATATCTCCTCGGCTATATGTACAGTCTGTTCACGTTTCTCTCGGGACAGACCTCCCTGAGGTGTTCTTCCGTACCCTTCACTCTCTCCTCGTCCACCGAGCGGGAACCTATAGGACAGAGCCTTACGCATCTCATGCATGAAATGCACTTTTCTTTCACCGTGTTGTACGGTTCCGACATTGGAATGGCTCCTACCGGGCATTTCGATGCGCAAAGTCCGCAGACCATACACCTTTCGTCCGCATGGGGATAGAGCTTCACGTCTTTCAAAGGCTGATACGGTCTGTTTCCCGGAACGGGCGCTTCTATCATAAACTCTGCGGAGTCACCCTCTACCAGAGCCAGAGCCGCCTGTCCCTTTACGGTCCGGGCAAAGAGCTTAAGCTCGGCTTCGTCTGCTTCGTCCGGCCGTCCCTGGGCGATGGCAGGGGCGATGGAGTGCTGAGCCACCGCATCTATTGCTGCGATTACGCGAAAGCCCGCTTCCGTCAGAGCGTCCGAAAGCTCTAAAAGGGCGTCCTCAACGGCTCTGTTTCCGTATACGGCAACGGGCACCGCCATGGCTCCGCCGCCTTTGAATTTCTTTATGCGTTCTATGCAGACGGCAGGTACTCTTCCGCAGAATACGGGAACTCCCGCTACCAGAATCTCGCCCGCTTCCATTTCGTATTTGGAAAAGTTACAGCCCGCCTGAGTGAGATCTATATATCTTATCTGTCCTCCGGCGGCCATTTCGTCTCCAATGATTTTTACCACCTTTTCCGTGCCTCCGGTAGGGCTGAAATATGCTGCGCTTACCTTCATCGCTATCCCTCCAGCGTCTCCGCGCACTTCTTGAGCTCGTCTATTATCTTAATGTGCTGCGGACATACGGATTCGCACTGACCGCACTGTATGCAGTCCGTGGCCTTTCCGCCGTTCTTAGTGGCAAAGCCGTAGCTGTCCTTGGCTCCCTGAAGGTGGTCGAATACCAGGTACTTGTTCATCGCGCCGAATATATCCGGGATATTAATCTCCTTCGGACAGCCCTTCTTACAGTATTCGCATTCGGTGCATGGAATCTTAGGCATGGCGTTTATGGCCTCTACAGCCTTTGCGATAACCTTTTCCTCTTCGTCCGTAAGCCTACCAGAAAATCCGTCCATGGTGGCAAGGTTGTCTCTCATCTGGTTCAGGTCGCTCATTCCGGAGAGAACCGTAATCACTCCGTCAAGGGACGCCGCGAATTTTACGGCCCATGAAGCTGCACTCGCCTTCGGGTCCGCCTCTCTGAAAATACCGGAAACGGCCTCAGGCATATTTGCAAGTGAGCCGCCTTTGACAGGCTCCATAATCACTACCTTCTTGCCGTGACGTCTCGCCGTCTCGTAGCAGAGTCTCGACTGAACTGACGGATTATCCCAGTCCGCGTAGTTTATCTGAAGCTGCACGAAATCCACCTCGGGATGGTCGGTGAGCACTTTGTCCAGAGCCTCTGCCGTATCGTGCATGGAAAATCCCAGATTCTTTATGAGACCCTGCTTTTTCTTTTCGGCCAGGTAGTCCCATATTCCGTATTTGTCGAAGCTTTCCGTCCTCTTGTCTCCGAGATTGTGAAGGAGATAGTAGTCGAAATATCCGGCTCCCGTCTTTTCCAGAGACTCATCGAACATCTTCTTCGCGGAGGCCTCATCGGCCGCAAGCCATGCAGGAAGCTTCGTTGCAAGCTTGAAGCTTTCTCTCGGGTGTCTTTCCACCAGGGCTTTCCTGACGGCTATTTCGGACTTTCCGTCAAGATAGCTGTAAGCCGTATCAAAATACGTATATCCGTGCTCCAGGAACATATCGACCATTTCCATAGTCTGTTCCATGTCTATTTCCCCGTCCTTCATGGGAAGTCTCATCATTCCAAAACCCAGCTTTTTTATTCCGCTCACTTCTTCGTACATCACTGCACCTCCGTCTTTAAAGTATACCGCAAATCCCGCGCCCGGCTCCGGCATCCACTGCCACATATTGTCCCGGGCTTCAGGGAAAAGCATTTCCATTGCCGCCGATATGACGCCTCCGTGACATACCGCCACGGTGACCGCGTCCTTTCCGTTATGCCTTACGGAAAGCTCCCTGAGTCTGTGAAGTCCTATGAGTTCTCTGACTCCTTCTCTCACTCTCCGTCTGAAGTGATTTCTCGACTCACCGCCCGTAAGAGCCGTATCTCCCGTCTCATCCATGCACCATCTGTCGAAAACCGGATCTCCCGAAAGCTCGGCAAAGCTTTTGCACTCGTATTCACCGAACTCCATCTCTCTAAGGTTTTCGAGAACCTTTCTCTCCCTCTTTCCGAAGAGAATATCCAGAGTCTCCTCTGTCCGCTTAAGCCCCGACGTCACAAAACCCGTCTCTCCACTCTCCGGCAGCTGATAGATTCCGTTTTTTCTTATTATCTCAAGCTCCCGCTTTCCCTCCTCCGTCAGAGGAATGTCCGTGGAGCCGTAGAACCACTTCTTTATATTTCCTTCGGTTATCCCGTGCCTTATAAAATATATCTTCGAAGTCATCACTTTATCCTGCTCCCTATGCCGCAAAACACTCTCACCACTTCGTCGGCTTCCGCCGCCAGCATGTTCAGGCATCTTCCGTGCATCTCTCTCCAGGCTCTCAGGGTGGTGTCTACAGGAACTATCCCCGATGAAATGTCGTCCGAAATGATGATTTTGTCCTTAAGGGATTCCATGTTCTCCCTGAGATATTCGTCCGCCGATTCTCCCCGCTTCGCAAAGCCGTAAGTGAACTCGTGAAAATTCCCGTATGCCCGGGCAGCCGGAAGCGTCCTATCCTCTTCCGACAAAATCAGAATGTCTTCGCTTTCTATGCTGTAGTTTTTGACGGCGTACTCCTTCTTTCCCTGGTACGCTCCTCCGAAAATCAGAATCATATCTTCTCCTAAAATACAAGGTGGATCATCGCGATAAACGAAAGCAGTCCTGCGGCCTCTCCCATGCAGATGCTGTATCCTGCAATGTCGCCGCTCATTCCTCCCAGCTGCTTTCTGGCGTATGCGCATCCTGCGTATGCCCCGAGGGCAGTCATCACCGCAGCACCGAGAGCGGTCAGCGGAACGCCTCCGCAGGTAAAGAGCCATATTATGGCGATTATGGCCGTATAAAGGGAAAGCTGTATGGCGATTACCGTTCTGCAGCTTCCTCTGTCGTCTCTTGCCGCATCCTCCACGTACTGGCTGTGTCCTATCGGGTCGTAGGTCAGCACGAAAAGTCCGCCCATACCTCTCGAAAATACGGGTATGAGCAGGAGCGCCGCCGCTGCGGATTCTCCCGGACTTACACCGAACAGACTTCCGCCTCCCGACAGTATCTCCTTCATGGCGCTGAGAAGGACGGCCTCCGTAAGGTCAACGGCGCAGGCAAACCAGCACAGAATGAGAAAGATTACGGACACTACCGCAAAAGCTCCCGTATTCGGGTCCTTGAGTATGCGCTGCCTTTCCTCTAAGGGACGCCTTGAAAGAATCGCGTCGCAGCAGTCCATAAACCCGTCAAGGTGTATGAATCCGCACAGTCCGAACACCGCAAGTGTCACGATGAATCCCGTAATATACACGGGAAATACCGTTATGACCATGATTCCAAACAGAAGCGCGACTATTGCTCCGTGAACCAGCCCCACCGAAGGAAGCATGGCCAGCATCAGGTTTTTATATTCCCCGTTCCATACTTTCCGGGGACATGGAATGGCCAGGAAATTCCCCCAGGCCATGAAAAAAGCCGTTATATATTTCAAATTTTGTCTCCTTTGTGGAATATGACCGTTCCGCAGCTGACCTCTGCGACCCTGTCGCATACCCGGGCCAGCCTTCTGTCGGCCGCAGCAAGGGCGCGTCTGTAGTTCTCCGTCATCTCGTCATACCTTGCTGCATCTGAGTATATGTAATCGGATACGAACACGGTATTTCCCGTCCGTCGGGCAAATTCCGCAAGCTCCTCAGCCACCTTTTCTCCGGCGCCGGGGTCGTATCCGTCCTTTGAAAACATCTCGTTGGCAAGGAGAGCCGTCACGCTGTCTAAAAGAAATACGCCGTCCGGGTCCGCCTCATCAAGAACTCCGCAGATGTCCCTTCCGGCTTCCACCGTGGTAAAACCCCAGCCTTCCCGCTCTCTTATATGCCTCGCTATGCGCGCCTCGTCCTCTTCGTCATGGGGAATCATGGTCGCAACGTAATACAGCGGCGCTCCCTTCTCTTCCGCCATCTCTTTTGCCGCCCTCTGGGCGAACATGGACTTGCCGTTTTTGGCGCCGCCGCTTATGAACACGTTCATCAGAAAAGATTGTCCCTTCTTATTTCTTCAAGGTAGTCTGCCTCAATAGAAGCCTCCTCCAGAGTTTTCATCAGATCCATGGAAGCGCAGGCCGCCTCGATGGTCTTGAACATTATCGGGCATCCGCTTCCCTCTCCCAGTCTCATTCCGAGGGTAAACACCGGAGTAAGACCCAGCCTTTCAACGGCTATGGAATAGCCCGGCTCGTATGACTTATGAGATGCGAACATAAAGTCGGTGACGGTCGGCGCAAATTCCTTCGCCATACATGCCGCGGCTGCGGATATCAGTCCGTCCACTACAACGGGTATTCTGTGAATTGCCGCGCCTATAAACGCCCCTGTCATGGCGCATATGTCAAAGCCGCCTATGCACGAAAGCTTCTCCAGTGGATCGGCCATGCAGAATCCGTTTACCGCATCTTCTATGACTTTTATCTTCTTAGTAAGGCCTTCGTCGTTAAGTCCGCCCCCTCTTCCCGTAAGCTCCCTCGGGGATTTTCCCGTAAGGGCGCAGATTAAAGCCGTGGAAGTGGTGGTGTTTCCTATGCCCATCTCGCCTATGCCCATGAGCTGAACTCCCGCCTTCTCAAAGGCTTCCGCGGCGTCAAGGCCCACGTTGAGAGCCGTAAGCGCCTGCTCTCTCGTCATCGCAGGCCCCTTCGCAAGGTTGGCCGTACCGTCTGCTATCCTTCTGTTAACTATGAGACGGGTTATCTTTCCGTCCTCGGTAAGCATTGAGTCGGTGTAAAGCTCCTCCGGTATTTCCATGGCAACTCCCACGTCGGTTACGAGAAGATCTATTCCGAAGTATTTCGCCATGGAGCTTACGCCGGTAATCCTTCTGGTAAAGTTTATGGTCTGCATCAGTGTTACGGACTGAGGAGCAGAAGCAACGCCCTCCTCCACGACGCCGTTATCCGCGCTCATTATGGCAATGGCCTGCTTTCTAACGTCGTTTCCGTAAGGCCTTCCCGTAATTCCGGCGATTTTGACCGATATATCCTCGAGGCCTCCAAGACTTCCCGGCGGTTTTGCCAGATAATCCTGACGCTCCTTTGCCGCTTTCATCGCCTCTTCATCTGCCCTGCCCACTTTGGCGAGGGCGTCGTAAAATCTTTTTTCCCGTCCTCTATTGATATTTTTCATGTCCGTCCTTTCGCTGTCATCGATGAATACATACTTCTATATTATCGCATTTTTTTTCAAAAAAATAAACCAATTATTTGCCATTTCTGACTTGCACCTATATAATATATTCGTGGCGACCTTGTCGTCAGGAATATTTATGGAAAATGGAGTTGAAATTATGAGCAAGAAACTGCAAAGCGATCTTCTGCTTCTTCTAACCGCCATGATATGGGGTTCCGCTTTTGTAGCGCAGAAGGCCGGAGCGACACTGGAACCGTTTACCTATAACGGCATAAGAAATGTTGTCGGAGCCATCGCACTGATACCTGTCATCCTGATTTTTTCAAGAGGCGGCGACAGCAGCGACCCTGCCGCATACACCAGAAAGAAGGCCGAGCGCAAGACTCTGATAAAAGGCGGCATAGCCTGCGGTATAGCCCTCGGTATAGCATCTTCACTTCAGCAGTTCGGACTTTACTTCGATACGGACGCGGGTAAAGCGGGATTCATCACAACCCTCTATATCGTGATAGTTCCTATTCTGGGTCTGTTTTTAGGAAAGAGAGTACGTCCGATAATCTGGCTCTGCGTTCTCATGGGTGCAGTGGGATTCTATTTCCTTACCATGGCCGGCAAGGGGGAAGGGTTCAGGCTTCAGACAGGCGACTTTTTCGTGCTTCTGTGTGCGGTTGCTTTCTCCTGTCACATTCTGATCATAGATTATTTCTCACCTAAGTGCGACGGCGTCAAGCTTTCATGCATACAGTTTCTCACTGCCGGCATAGGCTGCTGCGTACTGATGTTCATATTTGAAAGTCCTGACATCGGAGAGATTTTAGATTGCTGGGGGCCTATACTCTACGCTGGTGTTCTTTCCTCCGGAGTGGGATATACTCTCCAGATAATCGGTCAGAAGCATGCCGAGCCTACGTCGGCAACTCTGATTCTCAGCCTGGAGTCGGTATTCGCCGTTCTTACGGGAATCGTATTCGCCGGCGAAAAGCTTACGGTTTTCGAAGTCATAGGCTGCGTGATTATTTTCATAGCCGTTATAATAGCCCAGCTTCCGTCAAAATCGGAAAGGCTGAAAGGCTAAAGACTGAAAGTGTTATACTGCGGCTGCAGACTCGCGTTATTCTTCAGCCGCTTTTATAAAAAAGTGTGTGTTTTTAAAGTGTGTGTTAAAAATCGGCTTCGGCCGAAGATAAAAGAAGGAGGTAAACATGTACGGAGTAGTGGACATCGGCTCCAACACCATCAGAATGGTGGTCTACCACGTCGAAGGCGGAAAGCCGGCGGCTGTATTTAACAAAAAGTTCCCGGCCGGTCTCGCAGATTATATCGACGATGCGGGTATGCTTTCAGACAAGGGCATAGCCAAGCTTATAGGAATACTTAAGGATTTTGAGAAAGCCTCGTCAGCTTTTCCTGACTTCACTCTTTATCCTTTCGCTACAGCATCTCTGAGAAACATAGGAAATACCACGGCGGTGCTTAATAAGGTCAAGGAGGAGACAGGCCTTGATATCCAGGTTCTCTCCGGCTACGGAGAGGCTGTCTTCAGTTATGAAGGCGCTCTTCCCGAAATACGTTCAGCCGGCATCGTCAAGGGTATGTTCGCCGACATAGGCGGAGGAAGCACCGAGCTTGTGTACTTCAAAAAAGGCGAGATAAAGGAGGCAAACTCCATAGCCATAGGCTCCCTGAATCTCTATAAAAAATACGTAAGCACGATCTTCCCTGACTCCAAGGCTCTCCGCAAGATGGAAAAGAAAGCCCTGAGCAGGATCAAGGAGAATTTCATAGGAGAGAAGCTTTCCCCATCAGAGCACCTGTGTCTGGTAGGAGGAACAGCCAGAGCTCTTCTTTATCTCTACAGGGATATTACGGGAGATTCAGGCGCCTCGGAGTACGAGGTCTCCTTCCTGTACAGACTTCTCGAGAGGATCTGTGAAAAGCCGGAAAGCCTCATAAGAGCTATACTGCGCACGGCTCCCGACCGGGTTCACACCCTGATTCCCGGCGCGGTCATAATAAAGAGCCTTGCCGAAATGTACGACCTGACTAAAATATTCACCGCATCCGGAGGAGTCCGCGACGGCTACATATATCACATTCTCAGGAAGGAGGCTGAAATCCATGAGTAAGTCTCCTATATTCACTCAGAACCGGGAGCTTTCCTGGCTGCGCTTTAACGACAGAGTTCTGGACGAGGCTACCGACGAGACGGTACCTCTGCTGGAGCGGCTGAAATTCGTAGCTATATTCACCAGCAACCTGAACGAGTTTTTCATGATCCGGGTCGGAAGCCTGTTCGACCTGAAAAAGATGGGGGATACTGATGTCGATAACAAGACCGGAATGACCCCGTCCCAGCAGCTTAAAGAAATTTACAAGGCCGTGCGTCCTCTGTACAAGAAACGGGAGAGAATCCTCGCCGATCTGGAATCGGAGCTGCGCATGCACGGCATATACAGGCTTGCCTGGAATGAACTGGAGCCGCCTGAAGTCAAAGCTGCTGGCCAGTACTTCAAAGCAGCTGTGCTGCCGCTTTTGTCGCCTCAGATCATAGACTCCCATCACCCGTTCCCTTACCTTAGGAACGAGGCTGTATACGTCATGGCGAAGCTGAGATACGAAAACGGACACACCGAAGCCGCTCTGGTCCCTGTGCCTGACGCCCTTACAGGCTGCTTCTTCCTTCCGGGAAGCGAAACGAGATACATAAGCCACGAAGAGATTATATATGCTAATCTAAGCTCAATTTTCAAAAACTGCGATATAGAAGAGAAGGTTATGCTGACCATAACCAGAAACGGAGACATAAATCCGGACGATGAGGACAGCGAGTTCGAAGGAGAAGACTTCCGGAAAAGAATGAAGAAGCTCCTTAAGAAGCGGATTCGCCTCATGCCTGTACGGGTCGACCTTTCCAACGAGGTTTCAAAGGAAGCCCTCGACTATCTTCACGAGCATCTGGGGCTTACCAGGGAGCAGGTGTTCGTCACGTCGGCGCCATTAAGCGCCGGATACATGTTCTCTCTTGCAGACCACGTGGATGGTGCCAAGCGGCAGGCTCTGACATATCCTGCCTTCACGCCGCGCCGCCACCCGGACACCATGGATGGCGAACCGGTGATAAGCGAAATACGGCAACGTGATATAATACTCTCATATCCGTTCCAGAGCATGGAGCCTTTTCTCCAGCTTCTGAAACAATCTGCTCACGACGAGTCTGTGGTTTCCGTGAAGATCACCATCTACCGCCTTTCAGGAAAGGCAAGGCTGGTTGACTACCTCTGTGCAGCTGCGGAAAACGGCAAAGAGGTGACGGTCCTCATCGAGCTCCGTGCCAGATTCGATGAGCAGAATAACATCGACTGGTCCGAAAGGCTTGAAAACGCCGGATGTACCGTGATATACGGTTTTGAGAAATACAAGGTTCACTCCAAGATCTGCCTTATCACCCGCAGATCAAAGGATGCCGTGCAGTACATCACTCAGATCGGCACGGGAAACTACAACGAAAAAACCGCCACCCAGTATACAGACCTTTCACTGATGACCTTCGATCAGTCCATAGGAAGAGACGCCAACGAATTCTTCAAGAACATGGCTATCGGAAATCTGGAAGGGTCCTATGAGATGCTCCTCGTAGCTCCCGTAAGCCTTAAGAGCAGAGTTCTGGCGTGCATGGACAGAGAAATAGCAAAGCGTGAAAACGGCCACATAACATTAAAGCTGAATTCTCTCACGGACATAGACATAATAGAAAAGCTGAAGCAGGCATCGTGTGCAGGCGTGACTGTCCGCATGATCGTCAGGGGCATCTGCTGCATACTCCCCGGTATCCCCGGAAAAACCGAAAACATAAGAATCATCAGCGTCGTAGGAAGGTTTCTGGAGCATTCCAGGGTTTATATTTTCGGTAAAGGCGAGGACGAGGAGATGTTCATATCTTCAGCAGACTTTATGACGAGAAATACACAACGCCGTGTAGAAGTGGCATGCCCTGTACTGGACCCTTACATAAGGAAGCAGATTCATGTTATAATAGAAGCTTGTCTCGCAGACGACACTAAAGCACGACTCATGCTCCCTAACGGAAGCTACGCTCCTGTAACGCCTTCCGACGCGCTTCCTGCGCCGGGAGCCGGCAAAGTCGTCTCAGGGTTCGACTGCCAGCAGTTCCTTCTGGATCTGGCAGAATCCGACGAGAGGGCGGGTGCAGAAAATATTGCAGCCGGTAAATCCCGCGTTCTGACATCCGGTCGATCCGGAAAAGCCGCCGGATATACCGCAGAATCCGCTGCAGACGCATCTGCTGCAGGCAGAAAAATAAAGAAAAGTTCCGATCCGTCTATCAGACAGAAAAAGCATAAGAACGTCTTCGGGCGTATCTGGGACGCTATATTGGACAGATAAATTCCGGGGACGGCCTTTCTCCGCCCCGGCATATATTCACGAGGAGGCAAAATATGATGACCCGAGATGAAGCCTTAGAGCTTCTGAAAAAGTACAACAAAGAAGAATTTCACATCCAGCACGGCGAAACCGTTGGGAAAACCATGAGATATTTCGCTGAAAAGCTGGGATATGCAGATGAGGCAGACTACTGGGAAGTAGTGGGAATCCTTCACGACATCGATTTCGAGATGTGGCCCGAAGAGCACTGCAAAAAAGCTCCTGAGCTTCTGATGGAAGCCGGTGTAGAGGATGACATCATCCATGCGGTATGTTCCCACGGCTACGGACTTTGTTCAGATGTCGAGCCCGAAAGGGAAATGGAGAAGGTTCTGTTCGCCTGCGATGAGCTTACGGGACTTATCGGAGCCGCTGCTCTCATGAGGCCGTCAAAGAGCTGCTCTGATATGGAACTGAAATCTCTTAAAAAGAAGTTCAAGGATAAGCGTTTTGCTGCCGGCTGCAGCAGAGACGTGATTCAGCAGGGGGCTGAAATGCTGGGATGGGATCTGGATAAGCTTCTCGACGAAACTCTGAACGCCATGAAGAGCTTCGCGTAAACTATCTACGTAATATCTGAATCCATTCGATAATAATGTTTAATTACGGCAATTTCATCTTTACCGAAATTGCCGTTTATTAGTTATATTCCATGACGTAAAAAGGAGAGCAATTTCAATGGAAAAATTTTTCAAACTCAAAGAGCACGGCACCGATGTAAAAACCGAGGTCGTCGCCGGTGTAACCACATTTCTTTCCATGGTCTACATTCTGGCCGTAAACCCCAGCATCCTGTCTGCTTCGGGCATGGACAGCGGAGCGGTATTCACTGCCACTGCCGTTTCAGCGGTAATCGCCACACTGTTCATGGCATTTCTGGCTAACTATCCTGTAGCTCTGGCCTCCGGAATGGGTCTTAACGCATATTTTGCCTACTCTGTCTGCATACCTATGGCAGAGCAGGGCATAGACGATCCCTGGAGAGTAGCCCTTGCCGCAGTTCTGGTGGAAGGTATTCTTTTCATACTTCTCTCACTCTGCAATTTCAGAGAGAAGCTGGTCAACGACGTTCCTGCAAATCTGAAATACGGCATCACTGCCGGTATCGGCCTTTTCATAGCTATCGTCGGCCTTAAAGGCGCAGGCATAGTCATAGGTGATGCTTCCACTCTGGTTGCAATGGGATCGGTGACATCGCCTCAGTTTGCCCTTGCAATCATCGGGCTGGTTATAGTTGCGGCACTGTATCATTTTAACGTTAAGGGGTATCTTCTCATCGGCATCCTCGTTACCTGGATCCTTGGTATGATAGCTCAGGCAACCGGCTGGTACGTGGTAGATCCTGAGACCGGAGCTGCGTCTTTGTTCCCTGACTTCTCGGGAGCCAGCTTCATCCCGGCAGCGCCTGAAGTGTTCGCCTTTGACTTCGGATGGATAGGTGATAATCTCCTTCACTTTGCTGTTATAGTGTTTTCATTCCTGTTCGTAGATCTGTTTGATACTGTCGGAACCCTGATTGGCGTGGCATCCAAGGGAAATCTTCTGGATGAGAAGGGGAACCTTCCTAACGCAAAGGGAGCGCTCATGGCAGACGCTCTCGGAACCGTAGCAGGCTCCCTGCTCGGAACCTCTACCGTAACCAGCTACGTTGAATCCAGCGCCGGTGTCTCCGCAGGCGGACGAACCGGACTCACCGCGGTAACCACTGCCGTACTCTTCGGTGCAGCTCTGTTCCTGTCGCCGATATTCCTTGCGATACCAGGATTTGCCACTACTCCCGCACTGGTATGGGTAGGTCTTCTAATGATGAGCTCTGTCAAGAACATGCATTTCGACGGAGACATCGCCGACGTTCTCGGCGGGTACGTTGCAATCATAATGATGCCGTTCACCTATTCCATAGCCAACGGAATAATGTTCGGAATCGTGTCCTGGGTAGTTCTTAAGGTCGTTACCGGAAAAGCGAAGGATATTCCTCCTGTAATGTGGGTATCATTCATGTTGTTCGCGTTGAGAATAATAACCCTTGCAATGAACATGTCGTTTTAACGGCTGACAGACGGCACGGGTTCGCATTGTATGATGCGTGTCTGCTATGTATTTGATACGTGTCTGCGTGGGCCAAAAGCCTCAAATAAAATGAAACGGCCCACATCCTCAGCCGGGGTGTGGGCCTTCTTATTAAATTAACTGTTCGTGGCCCACATCCTCCTTGAGTTTGTGGGCCATGGTACCGTCTCACATAGTATCTGGCCCACAATTTCTTCATTTCTGCGGGCTATTTAAGTCATATTCAGTTAAATGGCCCATAAAAGAACGCATTCTGTGGGCCGGACGGCACTGAATTCCAGATTTGGCCCACAAGCCCGGCCGCTGCCTTTGCCACCCGCTTTACGAGTTTTTCATTATCACGCCTTCAACTACGTCGGCAACGTGTTCGCAGCCGTCGACGCATTTTTCCAGATAGATATAGATCTCTCTCCACGTGATTATCTCCACAGGGTCGGTGCTTTCCGTGTGAAGGTTTCTCATGCTGGATATGAAGAGCCGGTCGGCCTCTTCCTCCAGAGTGTTTATGTTGATGATGTGCTCGCGCAGCTTCTTTGAGCGTTTGAAATTAGGAAGCTCCTTCAGCATGCTTTTTATTTCGTCGCAGCATTTGATTACGATGGCAACGAGCTCCAGAGCGTCCGGCCTGATACTGCGGATGTTGTTGCAGTAGAGCCTTAAGAGAACGTCCTCAATCTTGTCCGTAACCTCGTCTATGTTCTGTGAAAGCTCCATAATGTCTTCTCTTTCTATAGGGGTTATGAAGGCTTTGGCGAGAACGTTGAGAAGCTCGTGAGTCTTGTCGTCTCCGCCGTGCTCCGCCTCGTGCATCTCGTCGATCATTTCGTTTATCTTATCAGGATCAAAATCCTTCATTCCCTTTTCAAGGAGCTTTGCCGCCTGGCACGAATAATCGGCGCAGGCTACAAAGTTATCGAAATAAAAGCTGTCTTTTTTACTGGTTCCCATCTTTTTTCATCCTCCGGTTCATCAAAATATGTTCATGAAGATTTTTGCCATAACGTAGCTGATAAGTCCGCATCCCGGGAAGGTGAACACCCACGTGAGCATCATATCCTTCACGACTCCGAAATTTATCGCGGAGACTCTCTTTACCGCGCCTACGCCCATGATGGCCGTGGTCTTGGTGTGGGTGGTGGATACGGGGATTCCGAATACGCTGGAAAGAAGCAGGCATCCGGCAGCCGCAAGGTCAGCGGAAAAGCCCTGGTATTTCTCCAGCTTTACCATATCCATTCCCATGGACTTTATTATCTTTTCTCCGCCTACGCTGGTACCGATTCCTATGGTGGCGCTGCAGAGAATCATCAGCCATACCGGTATAACCATTCCCGTCACCGAGCTCTGACCGTTGCAGAAAGCCATGCCGAGGAAGAGTACGCCGATAAACTTCTGGCCGTCCTGCGCCCCGTGCATGAAGCTCATCGCTGCGGCTCCCACTATCTGGGCGCCTCTGAAGAAGCGGTTTGTCTTTCCCCTGTCCATGTTGGCGCATATTACGGTTACCGCCTTGCAGATTATCCAGCCTATGGCAAATCCCAGAACGAGGCTCAAAACCAGTCCGTAAAGAACCTTGACCCACTCAGCCATATTTATTCCGTCTATTCCGTTATGCATGGCGATGGCTGCTCCGGAAAGTCCCGCTATAAGGCTGTGGCTTTCACTGGTCGGAATACCGAACTGGGCGGCCGCCGCGCTGTAGACGACGATGGAAAAAAGGGCAGCGCAAAGACCGATCATTGCGTCCTGGGTATTGTCCCCGAAGTCTACCATGTTACTTATGGTTGACGCTACGGAGCTGTTGATTTGTGTCATTATGAGTACGCCGAGAAAGTTGAAAAGCGCGCTGGTGAGAATGGCCGGCCTTACTCTCATGCTTCTGGTGCCTATGCAGGTTGCAATGGCGTTAGGAGCGTCGGTCCAGCCGTTGACAAAGATTACTCCAAGAGTCAGAGCCACGGTCACCAGCATGGCCGGGTTGGAAAATACCTCCTGGATAAAATAAGAAAATGTCAGATCCATAGATTAGATTGTTTTCCTCTTTTTAACGATACTGTGATAGATTTTTCGCGAAATATAAGGGGCTGCGGCAGATTTAACGTGCCGTTTACCCCCATTTCACCTACAGTTTACTTGAGAAGTACAATTTGGTCAAGAATAGTCTTTTTTTTAACATACTTTTATGAACAAAGTCTGAGGCCTATGACTCCGGCGATTACGAGGCATATGAAAAAAAGCTTCTTTGCGTCCCGGCTCTCTTTGAAAAAGATTATGCCGAAGAGTACCGCAAAGAGAGAACCCAGCCCCGTCCAGACGGCGTATGCGACTCCGAGAGGCAGAACTTTTGTCGCGTTGGAAAGGAGAAATATCCCCAAAAACACGGTCAAAAACGTCAGCACCGTGTACTTTTTGTTTTTAAATCCGTCCGACAGTTTCATGAACACCGTAAATCCCAGCTCGCAGAAAGACGCGCATACCACGAGAAGCCACATCATTTTCCGTCACCTGCCTTTTCGCCTTCACCCTCGCAGAACTTCAGGCCGATTATTCCGATGAGCAGAGCGGCAAGACAGAGCATTTTCACGAGGCTTGCGCTTTCCCCCAGCGCCAGAATTCCAACCGCCGTCGTTCCGGCGATGCCTATTCCCGTAAACACGGCGTAGGACATGCCTATTCCGAACAGCCTGATTCCTCTTTCCAGAAGAAAAAAGCTGGGCATGAGAAAGACGACGGTCGCCACCGTCGGCCAAAGTCTGGTGAAGCCGTGAGATTCCTTCATAAAATACGCCCATACTATTTCGAGAAGTCCTGCAACGATAAGGCACAGCCAGGCGATACGTTTTTCTTTTTTCATAGATTTCCTCCGCAAAAAATTATTCCCGTTTCGTAACATAGCTTGCCTTCTATTCCAGTCTTATATTACCTTCACCGTCAAATTCTATCACTGCGTCGAAAGCTTCCCTGTTCTCCGTCTGATCGTGGCATATCATTATGCAAATTCTCTTCTCAGATTCGGCTTTCACTGTTCTCATTATGAGATCTTTAGAACTCTGGTCGAGGGATGCCGTTGGCTCGTCCAGAATCAGAACAGGTGAATCCTTGTAGATGGCTCTTGCTATGGCGATT
>CALXBQ010000029.1 GCA_944386595.1 uncultured Clostridia bacterium | reverse complement strand
GTGGCTTTAATGGCTGAGTAATGACTGAGTCATTATAAATAAAATCTTTATATCTTTAGTTGTTAGAAAAGGAGAGAAAAGCAATGGAAAATGTAAAAGTAATTATCTGGGGCCTTGGCGCTATGGGCGGCGGAATGGCTGACATGCTTCTTACTAAGAAAGGTGTTGACATTGTAGGTGTTGCAGGAAGAGGCAAGAAGATCGGAACTTCCATGTACGACTACATCAAGACCGAAAGAGGCGACAGACCTGACGTTAAGATCCAGGCTGCTGAAGACATCATCAAGCCGGGTGCAGCTGATATCGTTCTTCTTTGCACAGACTCTTTCACCAGAAACGCATTTGACAAGCTTAAGTTCATAATGGAACAGAAGATTAACGTTATCACTTCCGCAGAGGAAATGGCTTACCCTGCAGCTCAGGAGCCTGAACTTGCAAAGCAGCTCGATGAGATTGCCAAGGCCAACGGAGTATCCTGCCTGGGAACCGGTATCAACCCTGGACACATCATGGATATGCTCGTACTCGTTATGACCGGATGCATGGTTGACGTTAAGCACATCCTCTCCAGAAGAGTTAACTCCCTCTCCCCATTCGGACCTGCAGTAATGGAAGAACAGGGAATCGGTATCTCCGTAGACGAGTTCTACAAGAGAAAGGCAGACGGAACTATGGCAGGTCACGTAGGATTTGCTGAGTCCGTAGGAATGATGGCAGAAGGTCTCGGCCTCAAGGTTGAGAAGTTCGCTCAGGATATGGAGCCTATCACTACTGACGTTGACAGAAAGTCCCCTTACGGATTTGCTGCAGCAGGAAGCTGCGCAGGCGTATCCATGACTGCTGACGCTACCCTTTCCAACGGTATGGAAGTTAGAATGGAGCATCCGCAGCAGATCGAGCCTGAGCAGGTTGGCGTTCAGACCGGTGACTATGTAATCATCGAAGGAACTCCTGCAGTTAACATGGTTAACAGCCCTGAGGTTGAAGGCGGTCTCGGAACTATCGCAATGTGCGTAAACATGATTCCGCAGGTTATCAACGCTGAAGCAGGTCTTCACACTATGATTACTCTTCCTATTCCTCGCGCTCTCATGGGAGACGTTAGAGAAAGAATCTGCCCTGACAAGAAAATCGTTAAATAAGACAGGCAGTAAACGCGAATTTTATTACAACGTAGACGTAAGGAACGGCTCTTCCCGGGCTGTTCCTGTCGTCTGTTAATGAGGAGTGAGTTAAAATGGTTAAAAAGGACACATGGGTAAGAATCCATTCAGTCATACTCAAGGCTGAGGAAAGAACTGCCAAGCTTCCTGAAGATACCAAGCATGTAGACTTTGAAATGTGGGTAAAAGGAAGCCTTAAGGAAGACGCTGAAATAGGCGATGAGGTTACCGTTATTACGGCAACCGGCCGTGAAGAGAAGGGAACTCTCATCGAAGCAAACCCTTACTACACTCACAGCTACGGCAAGTTCGTTCCTGAAATTATCGAGATCGATAAGCAGCTCAGAGAAATCATGCAGTTCGGAGGTGAAAACTAATGGCATTAGCTAAAGATTATAATTCCGTAATGGGAAGATCTGCTGAAATCATGAGGGAATCACTTGGTCTGGACTTCAATGATTTCGAATCCGGTTCCGTAGCGTTCGACTACGAAGGTCTTATGAAGGCAACCGGCTACACCATCGACGATGTAGATAAAATTCAGTCAAAGACAGGCGTTGGACATACTCAGCTTCTCGAGCTGAGAAACATCACCAAGCTGGCAAGAAAATATGCTAAGCCTGGCTACGGCGCAAGAATCCTCGTTAAGGACGAAGCTGCAAACGCTTCCGGTTCCTTTAAGGACAGACGTGCGGCATGCGCAGTAGCTCACGCTAAGAAGCTGGGCTATAAGGGCGTTATCGCTGCTACTTCCGGAAACTACGGTGCAGCAGTTGCTTCTCAGGCAGCAATGCAGGGAATGAAGTGCATCATCGTTCAGGAATGCTACGACTCCCACGGCGTCGGACAGCCTGAAATCGTTGAGAAGGCAAGAAAGTGCGAAGCTCTCGGAGCAGAAGTTATCCAGCTTACAGTTGGACCTGAGCTGTTCTACGAGCACCTCTCCGTAATGGAGGACTCCGGATACTTCAACGCGTCCCTGTATTCACCTTTCGGTATCGCAGGCGTTGAGACTCTGGGATATGAAATCGCTATGGACTGCCGTGAGCTCTATGGAAAGGATCCTGAGATGGTAGTCTGCACTCAGGCAGGCGGCGGAATGGTTACCGGTACCGCAAGAGGTCTTATCAAGGCCGGCGCAACCGACACTACCGTAGTAGCTGCTTCCATCGACCTTACCGGACTCCATATGGCTTCCGACGAACAGTTCAATAAGAAGTCCTGCACTACCGGTCATACGGGCTTTGGCGTACCTCACGCAACGAACCCTGATACCGGAGACGTTCCAAGAAGTGCAGCAAGACCTCTGAGATACATGGACAGATACGTTACAACTACTCAGGGCGAAGTTATGTACATGACTGAAATGCTCGCAAACCTTGAAGGTCTTGAAAGAGGCCCTGCAGGAAATACGGCGCTCGCCGCTGCATTCTCCCTCGCTCAGGAGCTTCCTGAAGACGCTATCCTCGTAGTTACCGAAACCGAGTACACCGGCGCAGGAAAGCACATTCAGCCTCAGCTTGATTTTGCAAGAGACAACGGTATAGAAATCAAGTTCGGAGATCCTTCCGAAGACGTTCCTGGAAAGAACATCGTTCTTCCGGCAAACCCTGGTCTCTTCAAGGTAAAGGATATGGATCTGAATCATCTGAGAAAGTCTCTGATCAAGAGATCCGTTCCAAGGGCTAACGGCAAGAAGCTTACGGCAGAAGACATCGAGTTCCTGGTAGCAGATACCAGATCCGATGAGGCTTTCGTTAAGTCTGTACTGGACGAGTTAGGCGTAGAGTATTAATAGTATTAGGGAGAAAAAGAATGAAAAGAGCAGACGATTTCGCAGAAAGAAGAAAGCATATTGCAAATCTTTCCGACGAAGAACTTTATAACAGATTTTGGGATCTGACCGCTCAGGTTGTCGATCCTCTCCTGGAGCTGGGAAGAAAGAACACTACTCCTTCCGTTGAAAGAGCGGTTCTTCTCAGAATGGGAATCTCCTCCCTCGACACTCAGAAGATTGTAGAGGGATGCATGGACAGACACCTGATGGGTCATGGTGCAGGCCATGTTGTTTACAAGGTATCCAAGGATAAGAACATCTCCATCAGAGAGGCCGGAGAAGCTCTTGCCCGCGGAGAGTACTGGGACGATGCAGTTGCATTATTCAAGGGAGGTAAATAACGATGGCAGACATGATTTTGAAACCGAATGAAAAGCTCGATGTCAGAGAAATCCTCAAGGATATCGACAAGTATGAGCCGAGAAGAAGAGGCTGGACATGGAGAAAGCCTGCCCCTGGTCTTAAGATGGGACCTTTCGAGTACAAAGACTGCTCGGAGCCATTAAAGAACAGCGTACCTCTGCCGCCGGCAAAGTACTTTGACAACATCGACCCGCAGCCGCTTCCTGTAATCACTACTGAGATCGCTTCCGGACGTTTTGAAGACGACATCAGAAGAATGAGAATGGCTGCATGGCACGGCGCTGACCATATTATGGTTATCAGACATATGGGTCAGTCCCACATCGACGGACTTATGGAAGGTACCCCGCAGGGTATCGGCGGTGTTCCTGTAACGAGAAAGCAGGTTAGAGCTCAGAGAAAGGCTCTGGACATCATCGAAGACGAAGTAGGCCGTCCAATCAACTATCACTCCTACGTATCCGGAGTAGCAGGACCTGACGTAGCCGTAATGTTCGCTGAAGAAGGTATCAACGGCGCTCACCAGGACCCTCAGTACAACGTACTTTACAGAGATATCAACTGCGTAAGATCCTTTGTTGACGCATGCGAATCCAAGAAGATTCTCGCATGGGCCGGCATTCTCCAGATTGACGGAGCTCATAACGCTAACGCAACCGCAAGAGAAGCATGGAAGGTAATGCCTGAGCTTATCGTTCAGCACGCTATCAACTCCCTCTTCTCCGAGAAGGTTGGAATCAAGCCTGAGAACATCAGCTTGTCCACAGTACCGCCTGATGCAACTCCTGCACCGGTACTCTATATGGACCTTCCTTATGCAGTAGCCCTCAGAGACTTCTGCGGAAGATACAAGATGAGAGCTCAGCAGAACACCAAGTACATCTGCTCCTCCACAAGAGAGGCTACCGTAACTCACGTTCTGGATATGCTCATCTCCAAGCTGACCAGCGCTGATATTCAGTCCACCATCACTCCTGACGAAGGAAGAAACGTTCCTTGGCATATCTACAATATCGAAGCCTGCGACAATGCTAAGCAGACTCTCGTAGGTCTTGACGGACTTATGGATATGGTAGAGCTGAAGAAGGACGGACCTCTCAGAGAGATGGCAAGAGAGATCAAAGAAAGAGCATGCCTCTTCATGGAAGAGATCGTAGAAGCAGGCGGCTACTTCGAAGCCGTAAGACAGGGATTCTTCGTAGACTCTGCAAAGTATCCTGAAAGAAACGGCGACGGTATCGCAAGAAATCCTGAAGGCGGCGTAGGCTACGGATACATCTTCGAGAGAGAAGAGGACTACATGGCTCCTGTAACCGCTCACTACGGATACAACAACGTAGAGCAGTACGGCGGAGACCCTGAGAACCCTTCCGCTCTTATCGGCGGATGCACCTTCGAAGACAGAAGTAAGATCGTATTCATCGACGAGCTCGACGAAGAGGATACTGTTAATGTAAGACTTGAGAAGGTTAAGAAGTACCTGGACGGAGAGGCTCTCAAGCCTGAAGTTGAATGGTGCGCAGACGGAACTATTCTCCTTACCATGTGCATTCCTGCAAACACCAGAACTGCAGAGGCTGCTGCTCTGGAAATCGGTAAGAAGATGGGCCTTGACCAGTGCGAGGTTATCAGTAAGGAAGTTCTCCAGGATGCAGAGGGTACCAGAATCGAGATGAAGGGCAAGGTAACCTTCGACGTAGATCCTACTACTCTCGAGATACCGCCTGAACCGCATCATCTGGACGATGCAACTCTGTACAAAGAGTTCCAGGATCATCCGATGGTAGTTGTGTGCGGTACAGTAGGTGAGGACGAGCACTCTGTAGGTCTCAGAGAGATCATCAACATCAAGCACGGCGGAATCGAAAAGTGGGGCATCAAGGTTAACTACCTGGGAACTTCCGTTCCTGTAGAAAAGCTTGTTGACGCCGCTATCGAGCTCAACGCTGACGCAATCCTTGCTTCCACTATCATTTCCCACGACAACATCCACTACAAGAACATGAAGAGAATCAATGATCTTGCAGTAGAAAAGGGAATCAGAGACAAGGTAATAATCTGCGCAGGCGGAACTCAGGTAATTCCTGAAGATGCAAGACAGACCGGTATCGATGAGGGATTCGGAAGAGATTCCCACGGTATCGACGTTGCAACGTTCCTTGCAGAGGAAGCAATGAGAAGAAGAGGCGAGCTTCCACCAAGAGAAGAGAAATAGTCTCATACCGGCGTTGAACTTACGCTGACTGTTCCGGCGGGCGGGCTTTGCGGGCCCGCCCGCTTTTTCAGATTAGCGGGCTTTGTCGGCGGATGAGGCGCACGCTTCTCATTTAGAATTGGTGACAAAATTGATATATAATCGCTGAAATGTCACCTTTGTCACCAATTCCGGGGAAATCGCCTGGAAGACCGCCGAAAAACGCGAAAAAACGCGACCGAAAGCAGGGAAATAGAGAAAGAAAAGGGGATTTTGGTGTATTACACATATAAAATAATGAGTATGGTGACAGAACTGGAGACTGAACTGAAAAATGTCACCGAAGAGATTGCGGCATGCCCTCGCGGAAGCCTCATGGTTTCGGAAGAAAAGACGAGGGGCGTCAGATACTTTTGCGTATCTGTGAAAAACGGAAAAAGGGTGCGGAAAGGCATAACGTCGGACAGGGAGACGGTTGAGGCTCTGGCCAGAAAGGCGTATCTGACGGAGAAGAAAGCGATAATCGAAAGCAACATACGGATTTTGAGGGAAATGATGGAAGAAATCGGCGATCTTAATTCCGGGAATGTGCTGAAAAGCCTGAGCCCGTCAATCAGGAAGCTGCCACAGGATTTGTTCAGGAAGACCATGGACGACCAGGATCCGCGTGCTGTCTGGGCGAGCGAAACATACCCGCAGAGCAGCTACAGACCCGAGGCGAAGGTGCATCTTACTTCGAGAGGACTTGCGGTCCGCTCAAAATCCGAAATGCTCATAGCGGAGAGACTTTACGAATACGGAATCCCGTTCAGATACGAGCCGGCGATGCACATAGACAGGTATGAAATCTCACCGGACTTCACGGTGATGACGCCTTCCGGAAAGGTTTTTTACTGGGAACACTGCGGAATGACGGGGAAACGGGATTACATAGAAAAACATAAGTGGAAGATGAATTTGTACGAAACGAGGGGAATTGTGCCGTGGAAGAACCTCATCGTGACTTACGATGACGAGAACGGACACATTAACCTTGCTGAGATAGACAGCATAATCACGAACAAACTGTTGTAAGAAGGAGGAAAATATGAAAGTAGACGTATTAGTAGCTGAAATCGGTTCTACAACTACCGTAGTCAACGCTTTTACGGACCTTGCGACGGAGAACCCGGTTTTCTGGGGGCAGGGACAGGCGCCGACTTCGGTTCTGGACGGAGACGTAAGGATAGGTCTTCAGGGAGCTATCGACGACCTTTGCAGGAAGAAGGGAATCGACAGCATTGAGTACGACGATATGCTGGCGACGTCATCGGCTGCAGGCGGACTGAAGATGACCGTCCACGGCCTCGTATACGATATGACCGCAAAGGCTGCAAAGGAAGCGGCTCTCGGCGCAGGCGGCATAATCCACTACATCACCGCAGGAAAGCTGAGAAGAACCGACCTTGCAAAGATCAAGGAGATAAACCCGAACCTGATTCTCATAGCAGGCGGTGTGGATTACGGTGAAAGGGACACTGCCCTCGACAACGCTGAGAAAATCAGAGCTCTGGGACTTAAGACTCCGGTTATTTACGCTGGAAACGTGGAGAATCAGGGAGAAATGGAGCTGATCTTTGACGAGGAAAGCGGCCAGGAGCTTTATAACGTCGAAAACGTATATCCTAAAATAGACGACCTGAACGTTGAGCCGTGCAGAAAAGTGATTCAGGAAGCCTTTGAGAAGAATATAACTCATGCTCCGGGCATGGAGCACGTGAGAGACATGGTAAGCGGCCCTATAATCCCGACACCGGGCGCAGTAATGGAGTGTACCAAGCTTCTCTATGACTGTCTTGGAGATCTGGTGGTTCTGGACGTTGGCGGAGCTACCACGGACGTTCACTCCGTAGCCACGGAATCCGACAAAATCGCCCGCATAATGATTTCGCCGGAGCCGAAGGCAAAGCGTACCGTTGAAGGAGACCTGGGCGTCTTTGTCAACAGGATGAAGGTCATCGAATCCATGGGTGAAGAGGAATTCCGCAAAAAGTGCGAGAAGGCCGGAATCGACCCTGACAAAACTCTTGAATCCTACGTTGCAATTCCGAAGAACGACGACGAGAGAACTCTCGTAGAGATACTCACCGAAGAGGCTGTACTGAAAGCTATGGAGCGTCACGCCGGATATATCAGATACATATATGGACCATCCGGAAGAAGCACCGTTGCAGAGGGCAAGGACCTGACCCAGGTAAAGTATATAATCGGAACCGGCGGAGCTCTCACCAGACTGCCTCACAGAGTTGAGATTATGAAGGAGATTGCCGAGCACAACGAAACGGGAATGCTTTTGTTCCCTACCGACCACGCGCAGATTCTGGTGGACAACGACTACATCATGGCGTCTCTCGGCGTCCTTTCCAAGAAGTACAGGGAGGCGGCCATCAGGCTTCTGGAGAAGAGCCTTGATTTCAAGTTCCCTGAGAAGAAGGACACCGCTCAGATTTCCGGAGTATCCAGGGCCCTTCAGGAAGCCGAGGCTCAGGTGGCCGAAATGGACGCAAAGGAAGAGGAGCATAAGCAGCACATCGCCGAGATGGAAGCAATGGGCTACGACATGTGCGCATACAAGGACGACGAACCTATCGGAGGAGCCAATCCTTTAGGCGGAGAAGCCGTAAAATCCGGCACAGATCCGCAGAAGGCAGGTCTCGTTCAGGGTGAAGGCGTCCAGGGAAAGTGGACTCAGAACATGGGCGACTGCACCCACGACTGCAAACACTGCAGCAGGATTCACTGTCCGAACAGAAAGGAGTGTTAAGATGTATCCTAAATTATCAATTAACCTTAAGAAACTGGAAGACAATCTGAACGCCGTTGCGGCCATCACGAAGAGAGGCGGATGTTCGCTGATGATAGTAACGAAAGGCCTCTGCGCAGACCACGAAATGGTGAAGATGATCGCCGCCAACGAAAACGTGGATTTTGTGGCAGATTCCAGAGTGAAGAACATTGCAACCTTTGCGGACGTGGTAAGAGGTGCCGGCAAGAAAACCGTTCTCCTCAGAATCCCTATGCACTGCGAGGTCGCCGACGTTATAAAATACGTGGATCTTTCGTTTAACTCCGAGCTTTCAACTATAAGGCTCTTAAACGAAGAAGCGGGCAAAGCCGGCAAAAAGCACGACATTCTCCTCATGATAGATATGGGCGACCTGAGAGAGGGAATCTTCTTTAAAAACGAGGACCTCATCTTCGGCGCGGTGGAGGAAATTCTCGCCATGGAGAACATCAAACTCTACGGCATCGGCGTAAACCTGACCTGCTACGGCGCAATCATTCCGAAGTACGATAATCTTAACGGTCTCGTTGAAATCGGCAGAAAGATAGAGGACAAGTTCGGCATAAAGCTTTCCATGATTTCCGGCGGAAACTCCAGCTCCATCTATCTCATCGACAAAGGCGAGCTGCCTGAGGGTATCAACAACCTCCGTCTGGGCGAAGCCTTCATCCTCGGTAACGACACCGCTTACGAGACGAAGCTTCCGGGAACTGTGGACGATACGCTGATCCTCAAGGCGCAGATTGTGGAGCTTAAGGAAAAGCCTTCTCTGCCTATCGGAGAAGTGGGCGTTGACGCTTTTGGCGAGAAGCCTTACTACGAGGATCGCGGAATCATGCAGCGCGCAATCATCGCCATCGGCAAGCAGGACGCGGACCTTGGAAGCATGACTCCTTGCGACGAGAGAATTGAAATCATGGGCGGAAGCTCCGACCACATCATTCTCGACGTGACAAAATGCGCAGGCGACTACAAAGTGGGCGACGTCGTAGAGTTCAAACTGGGCTACGGCGGACTCCTCAAAGCCGCCACCAGCGCATACGTGGAGAGAGAGTACGTGAGATAGGACCTGCATAGGGCCTGAGGCGCCGTACGTACCGGTCATGTCCATATAATGGTGTAAAATCAAAAATAAAAAGAGCACATAGCTCCAACCTCAGGTATAATATTAATCACCACAAAAACATCAACTGGAGGTGGAGTTATGGCTCAAATAAATATTAC
>CALXBQ010000028.1 GCA_944386595.1 uncultured Clostridia bacterium | reverse complement strand
TTCTCCCAGTTGGAAATGGTCTGCCTGCTTACATTCAGCGCCTCAGCCACCTGTTCCTGAGTGAGCCCTGCATCTGCTCTCGCTTTTCTTATCTTTTCGCCTATATTCATAGAAACCTCCTTTTGAGCTATGCGGATATTTTAAACCTGAAAAGCTCCGGAAGTCTATCAAAAGTCTTTTACATCCCCGCAAACCTGTTTTATTTCACTGATAGCATTCGTTAAATGCAGGTCTCATTTTCTCAATCTGGCCTCTCGATAATCCATACTTTATTGCAGTTTTTTCCCAGTTACATCTGACTGTTTTTAATATCTCATCAGCCATCTTCTCCGCATCTGTTTTCACAATTCCAAAATATTCTGAGATGCTTACTACAAGATTAACACTGATACTGTTATCGTATTCGTCAACATTTAAGGAAAGCTGTTCGCCGTATGGTACAGGATTAACGTCAAACACAGGAGATAAAATCCATCCCTTTTCAGAATATATGAAGCCGTGGTTTCGCAGATGATCATCTGTATTTGAAACAGCCATGCTGAATACAATACGTTTCCACAGTTCCTTCAAGTCCCGGGAAGGCGAAGCTCCCCCTGATTTTATAAAAGCCGCTATGTCAAGATAACTTATCCCGTCAGAAGCTGATGCTCCATCATCTTTCCCCAAAACTGTCATGGCAGATGCAAAGTGAACCCTCTTGCTTCCACACCTGTCAAAACGTTTTGTCAGAAATGTGGATCCGTATTTTGAGAATCTCTCAAGCTTTGCGGAAGGTACATTAAGCCCGCATTGCCGTGCCAGTTCATGCACCGTCATTTCCCATGCCCCCGTATCGTTCTCGTCATTTTTTGACGGGAACTTGGCAATCCAAAGATTTCCCCTCGTATCTGCTACCGTTGCTTTAGGCCTTGCACCACCAAGTGATGAACCGGGTCTTATTAACTGTTCAATCCATTTTTCGGAAGGTTCGTCGTCATTTTCGAATTGCCTGGCTGCCTCCTCCAATGCTCTTAGAGAAATCCATGGAGGTACTGCAGTTTCATCATCATCCGATAAGAAAGGGCCTTCCGGATCAAGCTTCAGTCTGATTCCGCCCATCCTTGTCTTATCATATACCCCGAGCAGAAAATCGCTGTTGAACAGTTTGCGAGGCTTTCTTCCTTCACGTTCTGCAATGAGCCTCTCTCTTTTACTCATAAGCATTCGTCCCCACCTGTCCGGTGAGGCATCAGCAAACAATCCGAATATTTTTTTACCGGTTGGATACTGCCTACCCCTGAAAGGCATTATCTCGGGGTCCAAACTTGTCGTCAGTCCATATTCCTTAAGCCATATATCATCATATTCGAATGAATAGATTTCTTCTCCTTTGATAGCATTTACAAACAGTTTCCCCATGCATACAGGGATTTCTGAATTAAAATTGTCATATACGTATATTTTTTTCTCATTACCTGACATTACCTTCTTCTCCCCGATGCTCGTTTTCTCGTTATAAGTTTCATATCCTGAATGGTTCTGCCAAGCTCGTCATCTTTGGCAATAAGCAGCAAATCCTGATCCATGTTGTTTAAGGCGTGCAGAACAGCCGCATAAATCCCCATTGCTACAGCCGGATTTCCAGACTCAACCTTCCATAATGTAGATCGGCTAACGCCCGCCCTTTCTGCCACCAGTTCTGCTGTCAGATTTCTTCTCAGTCGAGCAAGCTTTATATGCTCACCGACCGTCTTAAGAATTTTTTCAGTTCCCGGCATTATATTATATTCCGCTTTTTTCAATTTATATCACCTTGTTTCCTTTTTATGTTTTCACTTTATGTTTTTTATTATATACATAATCGTCATTTGCGTCAATAATAGAAAACATTTATGGAAGGATTTTTGCACTGGGAAACGCCGTGCATTATGCTAAATCCGTCACGAGCCTGGTATTTCCTAAATTGCAGCAGCGTCACTAGATGGGCATTCGGGTCAGTTCCCCGCCGCCGTTTCTATGCTTTATGTTTTCTTACTGCCTCCGCTATACGTTCAAGTCCTGTCTTTATCACTGATCTCGGCATAGCAAGGTTCAGTCTTATGCAGCCTTTGGCGTTCCCTACAAAGAGTTCATCGCCTCCCTCTAAGAGTACCCCGGCGTTGTTTGCAAAGAAGATCGGCATATCTTCAACGTCAGGAAGGACTTTGCTCATATCCACCCAGGCAAAATATGTAGCCTGAGGAATTTCAAACACAGCCTCTGGCAGATTCTCCGAAAGAAAATTCTTCACCATATCAAAGCTTCCGTCAATGTATGCTTTAAGTTCTTCAAGCCAGCTTCCTCCGTGCTCATAAGCGGCCTTGTGCGCCGCAATCGAAAGAGGATTGGCCGCCCCTATATTTTTATCTCTGTCCTGAAATCTCTGTCTTTCCGCTGCATCTCTGATTATGATGTTTGAGAACATAAGCCCTGCAAGATTGAAGGTTTTGCTTGCGGACATAGTCGTAATGAGCTTATCGTAATCCTCCATCACCTTTCCAAAAGGAATATGCTTAAGTCCCGTTCTTATAAGGTCGCAGTGTATTTCGTCGGATACCACCCAGAGATTGTTTTTCCTCACTATATCCGCAATTTTCCTCAGCTCCTCTTCGGTCCATATTCTGCCTGACGGATTGTGCGGATTACACAACATGAGCATTTTAACCTCCGGTTCGGAAGCCTTTTTCTCAAGATCATCAAAGTCAATTTCAAATCGGCCGTTTTCTCTCTTGAGCGGCGATGTTATAAGTTCAACACCGTTATATTCGCATGCGTGAAGAAAAAAACCGTAAGCGGGAGTCATGGTAAGTACCTTTTCGTTCTTTCCCACGAGATCCTCCACGAGCTGGTAAAGCGCCGGAATTACTCCCGGAGAAAAAACAATCTGTTCTTCGTCAAAGCTCCAGTCATACCTGTCCTTGCACCATTTCAGCAAGGCATCGTAATATCCCCGGTCATATACCATGGTATATCCGAGAATCCTGCGATTAACCCTGTCTATAATCGCCTGACGGATTTCCGGAGCAACCGCAAACTCCATATCCGCAACCCACATTCTCACAAATTCATCATCTGCGTATGGAAATACCTTCTCCGGTCCGCACTTGAATATATACGGACGCCATCCTTCAACATTTTCAGAATTAGTTCCTTTTCTGTCAATAATTTCGTCAAAATCGTACTTCATAATTTCCTCCTTGTATTATAGTTCCATGCTCTCTTTTACATCCTCGGCAAAGGCTTCGTTCAACTTCTGCTGAATTTTAATATAAACTTCAAAATCCTCTTCAGACACGTCCGACAGCATGTTATACATCCTCAGATAACACGTTTCTTCAAAATCATGATGCTTTTCGTAAATATCAATTCCCTCTTTTGTAAGATACAGATTATATATCCGGCTGTTTTTCTCATTTCTTGTCTGAGATACCCATCCTTTTGCCTTAAGTTTTCTGACAAGCTGGGAACAGGCGCTTGGACTCTTATGGAAAATATCCGCTACCTCTTTTCCGGTAATACCGGGTTTATCTCCTATTGCTTTAATCAGCTGGGACTCTGCCTGAAACAGCATTACTCCGTTATAGTCGTGAAGGAGTGAATCATACTCTTCTATAAGCTCCACGCCTCTGTCGAGCTCCTCTATCATTTTGCAGAAACGTCCGTATCTGTCTCCTTTAGTCGTCATATTAAACATCTCCGTTATATATTATAATCTTTTCTGTAAGTTAAGTAGCTTAATCATTAAGCAGCTTAACTCGGCATTAAAAATATAATATATTATTTTTTCAATGTCAATATCCCTTCGTTATGTTAAAATTGGAAAAAACTATAAAACTATAAGGAGTAGAATGATAAATGTTTAATGACATAGACATAAAATTTATAAAAAAGAACGCGCCATGCTACATATACGATAAATCCATGATAACAGAAAGATGCAGGGTTCTTCGAAACGCCATGCCTGAAGCGCTGTTCCTGTATTCCATAAAGACGAATCCGTTCCTGCCTGTCGTAAAAACTGTCGCAGGCGAGGGTTTTGGCGCCGACGCGGCGTCGTCCGGGGAAGTTCGGAATAGACGAAGAGCTTCTGACTCCTGAAAGCCTGGATTTTCCGAATATAAAAATCACGGGAATACACATTCATCTGAAGTCTCAGGTTCTCGATGCGGATACACTCTGCCGCTACTACGAAAACTGCTTTGACCTGGGGCGGCGCATAAACGCCCTTCCCGGCGTCTGTATAGAATTCATCAACTTCGGCAGCGGAATAGGAACGGTCTACGACAAAGCCTGCGAAGAGCCTCTGGATTTTGACAGAATTGCCCTCACGGTTAAAAAGCTTGCGAAACTGAACGAAACGACTCTCCGCGGGAAGCTTATCTTTGAGACGGGACGTTTTCTCGTCTGCAACGCAGGCACATACTATACAAAAATCGCAGATAAAAAGGTTTCCCGAGGCCGGACGTACCTTATCGTTGAAAACGGTCTCAACGGCTTTCTGAGACCGGCGGTGGCCCAGCTCCTTAGGAATAACATGGGATCATATCCCGAAACCGGCGACATCGTTGCGGTAACCAATGCAGGAAGCTACGGACTGACCCTTTCTCCCGCAATGTTTTCAAGCCACAGGCCGCCGAAGGAATTTCTGCTGTAACACGGAACAATGTTTTGTTTTACGGAACAATATTTTTAAATTTATCTTGTTGACAGGCTACAATATCAGCGTTAATATAGTACTGTATTTGATTAAGACTATATATTAAATCAGTATAATTATTACGAAGCGAGGTAAAGACCCATGAAACACGAATTTCCGGTTACGTTAACCAAGACACCTAAGACCAAGCCTGCCGCTAAAGGATTGAGATTCGGTACAGAATTCACAGACCACATGTTCATCATGGACTACGATGACGAAAAGGGCTGGAACAACGGCAGAATAGTTCCTTACGGACCTATTGAGCTTGATCCTGCTTCCGTCGTTTTACACTACGGACAGGAGATGTTCGAAGGCCTTAAGGCATATAAGACGGATAAGGGCGTCGTTCAGCTGTTCCGTCCGTACATGAACGCCAAGCGTACCAACAACACCAACGACAGACTCTGCATTCCTGAAATCGATGAGGACCTGTTCGTAGACGCCATAAAGGCTCTTGTTGCCGTCGATAAAGACTGGATACCTGAAGGTGAAGGAACGGCACTTTACATCAGACCTTTCATCTTCGGCGACGAGGCATTCCTCGGTGTGAGACGTTCCAAGACCTACAAGTTTATGATAATATTAAGCCCTGTAGGCCCTTACTTTGAAAGCGGTCTCGCTCCTACCAAGATGTACGTCGAGGACGTTTATGTAAGAGCGGTAAAAGGCGGCACCGGCGAAGCAAAGTGCGGCGGAAACTACGGCGGAAGTCTTAAGGCACAGGAAATCGCCCACGAAAAGGGTTATGAACAGATTCTGTGGCTTGACGCTTACGAGCAGAAGTACATAGAGGAAATCGGCTCCGCCAACGCATTCTTTGTAATCGGAGACGAAATCGTAACAAGCGAGCTCAACGGCTCTATCCTCCCTGGAATCACCAGAGATTCCATCATCGCTCTCTGCAAGAAGAAAGGCTACAAGATTTCCGAGAGAAAGGTTTCCATCGACGAGCTCGAGGACGCGTACAGAAAAGGACAGCTTAAGGAAATGTTCGCTTCCGGAACGGCCGCCATCGTATCCCCTGTCGGAGAGCTTCTCTACAAGGGCGAGCACATGGTCATCAACGACAACAAGATCGGCCCTGTCGCTCAGGAAATGTACGATACCATCTACGGAATCCAGACCGGAAAGATTGAAGACTTCATGGGCTGGACGGTGCCTGTAGAATAACTGGAGAAAACTATGAAATATTCACTCGATACTCTGAGTGACAGACTCAGCGCCCTTGCCCTTTTCAGAGGTGTTCTTGAAACCGATGTAACGGCAAAGCTTTTAAAGCTCATAGGCGCTGCGCGCGATAAAAACCCCGGAGACTTTTACGGTCTCTGGGGTAGTTTCACGTCAGCCCTCTATGCGGAAGGCGGCGACCTGGGTCTGTTCGTTAAGGAGTCAGTATTAAACGATAAAAATCCGTATATCACCTCCCGTCTCAAGGGCGAACCGGTGCCTCCCGCCATGGAGCAGGCTCTAGGCGCGGAGCTTGACGTTCTCTCGGCCGTTACAGAAATCACACCCGAGAGCATTCTCCCTTCCGCAAAGGAAGCCGGACTTCCCGGCTGGGACACCACGACCTGCTCCTTGCGCGGTGCGTACGATGAAATGCTCTCCACCCTTTCCACACTGGGCTTCGGCCTTTACAGAAAGTACCACGCTTTCAAGGTGAAGGACGGTAAAATTGTTCCCATAAAGCATCCCGACCATCAGAGTCTGGACTCTTTATACGGCTATCAGCGTGAGCGGGCTAAAATACTCGCAAACACTGAAGGCTTTGCTAAAGGACTTCCGGCCTCCAACGTTCTCCTCTACGGAGATGCGGGTACGGGAAAATCCTCCACCATCAAAGCCTGCGCATGGGCCTGTCACGACAAAGGCGTCCGCCTTGTGGAATTTGACAAGAGAGAGCTCCGGAACATGCCCGACGTTATAGAAAGGCTTTCCTACCTGCCTCTAAAGTTCATCTTCTACATCGACGACCTCAGCTTTTCCGCAGGAGACGACAGCTTTTGCGAGCTTAAGGGAATCCTGGAGGGAAGCGCCGCCACAAAGCGTGAAAACGCGGTAATTTATGCCACCAGCAACAGGCGGCATCTGGTTCAGGAGACCATGGAGTCCAGAATGGGAAGCGACATTCATTTAAGCGATACCCTTCAGGAGACCATGAGCCTTTCTGCGCGCTTTGGCCTTACGGTTACATTCTCAAAGCCTGAGAAAGACACATACCTTGACATAGTACGAAATCTCGCAAAAGAATACGACATTGAAATCGATGACGACGAGCTCTGCACAAAGGCTGAAGCCTTTGCCATAAGAAGTCAGGGAAGAAGCCCTAGAACGGCCAAACAGTTCGTACAGCTTCTCAAGGTGGGAATATAGAATCGAGGTTTTATCAATGAAGCAACATCCGGACGGAAGTCTTGAACAAAGAATATGCGAAACGATAAAAAACAGGGTGAAAGAGCTTAACCGCAGCGATCTTTTCAGAGAACCTGTCGTCGGTTTTTCCTCAGCCCTCGACGCCGGATTCTACGAGCTTAAGAATATAATAGGGCCGTGGCACAGACTTCCCTCCGACTTTGTTCCTGGCGCTGCAAGCGTCATAAGCTATTACGTTCCCTTTACGAAAGCTCTGGCGGAAGAACCCCTTAAGGCTGAGGTGGTTTCCGAAAAGTGGAGCGAAGCGTATCTGGTAATAAACGAGCACTTTAATGTTATAAATGCGGCTCTGTGCGACCTTCTGAAGGCTGAGGGCCATGATGCTGCCCCTATCCCCTCCACTCATACCTATGATAAGGCGGATATCCACTGCATCTGGTCTCACAGAAGTGCCGGAGTCATTGCGGGCCTCGGCTCCTTCGGGGCCAATAACATGGTCATAACGGATAAGGGCTCCGCCGTCAGATTCTGTACGGTAATTACAAGCGCCGTGCTGGAGCCTTACGGCGGATCTTCGGTAGAAAGGTGCCTTAGAAAGCAGGGAAAAGCTTGCTCTCTCTGCTACGATATCTGCCCCGTTGACGCCTTAAGCGACGGCGAGTTTAAAAAGTTCACCTGCCAGGATCACCTGGACGAAAACGAACGGGTTTTCGGCGCGGACGTATGCGGAAAGTGCATCAGCGTCTGTCCTCTTGCCTATATTGAATAGAACATAACACTAAATCTCACATAAAATACCCCTGCCTTTCCTCTTCGGATCGGCCGGGGTATTTCACATTCATCGTATTGTTATGTCGTTTTACAACGGGTTATTATTCCTCGGTGGACTCTTCTTCAGCGGTTCCTGCCAGCTTCTGAGCGTCTATCATCATCTGATCGATATCCTCCTGAGTTAATCCTGCAAGAACTTCGTTAATGTATGCTGCAAGGTCCGTGTCACCCTTCTTTACTGCTACGCAGTTACCTTCCGTGGTGTGCTCAAGGCCTATGTCGACTACAACGAGGTCTTCGTTCATAGCTTCATATCCTGCAGCGATTACGCTGTCAAGGAACACCGCTTCAACCTTGCCGTTGAGAAGCTCTGTTACCATATCGCCTACCTTTACCAGCTGAACAACGTTTTCCTCGCCTACTACGGAGTTGGCCTGTGGAACCAGCGTGGAGCCCTTCTGAGCGGCTACGGACTGTCCTTCAAGACTTTCCTGAGTTGTATATTTCTCGGCATCCTCTGCTCTTACAAGAATCACATATCCGCCTTTGAAGTACGCGTCGGAGAAATCAACTGCCTTTTTACGCTCCTCATCAGGAGTAAGGGAAGCCATTACCATATCGAAGTCATCGTTGTTAAGGCTGATGAGAAGTGAATCGAATGCCATATCAACTACTTCAAGCTCTACTCCGAGGGAATCGGCAACCTTCTGCGCGATAGCTATATCAAATCCTACGATAGTATCCTCTCCGTCGATTTTAGTATGGAACTCGAACGGTGCATAGTCTGCTGAAGTTCCCATAACCAGCTTTCCGGAATCCTTTATCTCCTGAATTCTCTCGCTGTTTTCGAAATCCACCTCGGCATCTGCATCTGCGCCCGCGTTTTCATCGGTCTTCTCGTCGGAACCGCAGGCCGCCATACCTAAAACCATTACCAACGACATAGCCACTGCCGCTACCTTCTTTAAGTTTACCTTTTTCATTGGAATTATCTCCTCTCTTAACAAATATCCGTCGCTTTATTATTCCCAAAGCGGCTTATCCCACATTTTAACGGTAGTTCCTATTCCCATCTCCTGAGCCTTGAGGAACAGCTTGTATCCGATCATTATATCCAGCGCGCCGAGACCCAGCGATGAGCAGTTTATAATCTGGCTGTCGTCGGTTCTTCCCGGCCAGGTTCCGAGAACCATGTCGCTTAAGTTGTACACGTCGTCCTTTGTAACCTTTCCGGCTTTGTAAAGGTGAGCTACAGCCTTGCTGTCGTAGGTTATTATCTGATCCCAGTAGTCTACTGCGATGATATCGCTTGCCATTACGGTTTCAAGATCCGCTTCCATGCTTCCCATATTTATAACGGTATCGCCCGGCTTAAGCCATGACTTGTCTATGAAAGGCTTTCTTGCGGTGGTTTCGGTTATGATGAGCTTCGTCTTGGAAGCTGCAGCCTTTGAGTCGGTCACAGGAATTATTTCAACGTTATACACGCCTTCGTAGTCCTTCTTAAGCTCTTCGGCCTTTGCAATGTCGAGGTCTGCGATATAGAGAGTCTTGATCTGAGGAAGAGCCTCGCATATTGCCATTACCATGGTTCTTCCGATTACGCCTGCACCTACTAAAAGAGCGCTGTCGCAGTCCTTAGGGGCGGTGTGCTTTGCGAATACGCCTGCAACGGCAGATGTTCTCATTGCAGTGATGAGAGTTCCGTCCAGAATACAGAACGGAAGCACCGTTTCGGGATCGCTGAGGATAGTGATGTCTATACCGTAAGGAATCCCCGGAATCTGGCTGTTCTTCTTGGATTCTGCGGCCCACTTTGTTCCTCCGATGTTGATGTCTCCGCCGATGTAGCACGGCATGGAATTGAAGAATGAATTCCAGTTTTCGCCGCTTCCTATAGGCATACCTATGTGAGTCTTAGGCGGGTTGATTACCTGACCCTTTCCCAAAAGGGCGTATGTCTCTTCTACGGCGTCCAGTGTCATCTTCATATCGAGGACGCCTGCCTTGATTACGTCTTCTTCCTGTAAGAACAGAATGCTCGGATCGATTGAATGTAACATTGTTTTTTCCTCCTGTTTTTCTGATATTATATCGTGTTAAGAACTTTTGACAGGAAATCCTGTGTTCTCGGATTTTCAGGGCTTCCGAACACCTTATCCGGAGTCCCCTCCTCCTGTATGTATCCTCCGTCCATGAAGATTACTCTGTTGGCAACCTTCTGGGCAAATCCCATTTCATGGGTGACTACGAGCATGGTCATACCGTCGTCTGCAAGATCCTTCATAACCTCTAAAACCTCGCCTACCATCTCAGGGTCAAGAGCCGATGTCGGCTCGTCGAAAAGCATTACGTCCGGGTCCATGGCAAGGGCTCTGACTATGGCTATACGCTGCTTCTGTCCTCCCGAAAGTCTTGAAGGATACTCCTCTGCCTTATCCTCAAGGCCTACTCTCTTGAGGAGCTTCAAAGCCTTTTCCTGAGCGGATTTTTCATCTTCGCCTTTCACCATGGTAGGTCCTATTGTTATATTCTCCAGTATTGAAAGGTGGTTGAACAGGTTGAACTGCTGAAAAACCATGCCTATCTTCTGTCTTATGGCGTTTATGTCCGCATCCTTTCCGCAGATGTCGCTTCCCTCGAAGATTATTTCGCCGCCGTCAGGTTCGTCCAGTCTGTTTATACATCTCAGGAATGTGGACTTTCCGCTTCCCGACGGTCCTATGACTGCGACAACCTCGCCCTTTTCCACCTGAAGATCTATACCTTTTAAAACTTCGAGACTTCCAAAGCTCTTCTTAAGGTTCTTTACCTCTATGAGCACTTCCTTATTTTCTGTCACTTCTCTGGAGCCTCCTTTCGAATATGTTTATACCCTTGCCCAATACGCTGGTGAGTACCAGGTAGATAATTGCCGAGATGTAGTAGCACGGCAGCGGATTGTAAGTGTTGGTTATTACAATTCCGTTGTTGTACATTATATCGCCCACGCCCAGATACTGAATGATGGACGTTTCCTTAATCATAGTTATGAACTCGTTTCCTATGGCAGGAAGTATGTTCTTAATGGCCTGGGGCATTATTATGTGAAGCATGGCCTGCTTCTTAGTCATTCCCAGAGACCTTGCCGCTTCGCCCTGACCCGAGTCGACAGCCTGTATTCCGGATCTGATTACCTCCGCCACGTATGCGGAAGAGTTTATGGAAAGAGCTATGGCGCACGGCAGAGCTCTGTCGAGGGCCACTCCCAGAACCGTAGTCTCCGGAAACGGTATAAAGTCCGTCTGAAGGTACACGATATAAAGCTGTACAAGCATAGGCGTACCTCTTATCACCGTAACGTATATACCGGCAAAGCCGTGAAGCAGCTTGTTTTTAGACAGCTTCATGAAAGATATGAGACATCCCAGTATAAAGCCGAAGAATACGGTGATAAGTGAAATCAGCACCGTTGTTCTGGCTCCGACCAGGAAATAGTCGTAATAGTTTAGAAAAATATCAACCATTCGCTAAATGAGCCTCCTTACGTAAATTTTATGCTTATCAATTTCGACAGGCTAATTATAAACCTTATTGTATGTTTATGCAACACCTTTTTCGAATATTTTTTTGTTTTTTTGCAAAAAAATTCATCTCCCTGTTTTCCCATGAAAAAGAGCGGCTTATAAAGCCGCTCACGGTGTTATCAAAAAATTGCTATATCCTTCTCTCAAAGTGGCCGGTGACTCTCGTTCCCTCGAAGAATATGACAAATGCATTGGCATCGATTTCCTTTATTATCTGTCTTACAACCGGTTCCTCGTATTTGTTCACAACCGTCACCATAAGCTCCGACTCTGCACCGGTATAGGCACCGAAACCGTTCCAGCAGGTCACACCTCTTCCAAGCTTGCTCATTATCTGTTCACGTACCTCTTTTTCTTTCGATATGATAAGGCAGGTAACGTTTATATTCTGTGAATGTACCCTGTCAACGGCCAGAGTGTATACAGCCGCATATATAATCGAGTATATGGCGACCTGAATATTGAAGAGAACCGCGCATACACAGTAAATGATGAAATTTATCACAAGCCCCACTTTGCCGACTGAATATCCGTCTCCCTTTCTCAGCATGTAGACGCCTATTATATCTATTCCGCCGCCGCATGCAGAGCTTCTTAAGGTAAAGCCGAGGCCTATGCCTCCAAGAATTCCGCCGATTATACAGTTTGTCAGCACATCGTCCACCACAGGCTCTGCCGGAACTCTTATCACCGCCATAAACACTGCCTGACAGAAAACGGACACGAGGGTCTTTGCAAAAAATTCCTTCGATATAGTCTTAAACGCGAGTATGAACAGCGGAACGTTTATGAGAAAGTTGATTATACCTGCGATATCCACCGCGCCTAAAGCAGAAGCTCCGACAGTCCTCGAAAGGAGCGTTCTGATTATCTGAGCTATGCCGAGCACTCCGCCGTTATAAAGGCCCAAAGGCGCTATGAACAGATTTACGCTCACCGAAAAGATAAACGCTCCTATGATCACCGTAACGTAACGCTTCGCTTCCTTCTTGGCCGAAGGCCTCGTCATTTCGTCACTCTTTGACAGAAAGTTATCTCCCATTTCCTCTCTCCGAAAGCTATAAAAGTCTTTCTAAGCGTCTTCTCGTCATTTCCTCGCCCATAATCTGCTGAATGGTCCATACGTCAGGAGACTGGGCGCGACCCATAAGGGCGATTCGTATAACGGTGCTCACGTGACCTACATGGCCCTTGTACTGATCCGGATTCTTCTTGAAATCCTTAGGCTTCGCCGCATATCCCAGATCAGATGCGATGGCTCTGATTTTGTCAAACCATGCTCCCTGATCATCTCCGTGATCGTAGGTCTGCAGGTATCTTTTCAGGATTTCCTTCTGATCCTCTGCGTTTACCTCGGCCGGCATCTCGTCCTCTGTCTTAAACAGGTCGTCAAAGAAATAGCTGATGAAATCCACTATCTGCCGTGCGTATACCAGATCCTTTCGAGGCTTTGCGTCGTTTCTTCCGAGGTCGAGGATTTTCTCCGCGTATTCTCTGTCCGCGAATATCTCCGTATACTCGGGAGCAAATTCTTCCGCCCACGACTTCAGGAAATCGTAAAGCTCCGAAGCCGGAATCTTAAGAAGGACATCCTTGCTTATATCGTTAAGCTTGTTAAGGTCAAACAGCGCACCGGAGTTGCTCATCTTTTCCGTAGTAAATTCGAAGTCGTCTATGGAAGCGTCCGGATTTTCCATTCTCCATTCCTCGAAGTTGGAATTGAGTATGGTGAGAAGATACTCTCTTACGGCCGCAGGATGGTATCCCTGGTCTCTGTAATACGTAAGGGAAAGCTCGGGATCCTTTCTCTTGGAAAGCTTTCTCTTGTTTCCCTCCTCGTCAAGCTTCATAAGCTGGGCCGTGTGGCAGTACACGGGCATATCCCATCCCAGTTTCCCGAAAAGCTCCACGTGAATAGGCAGCGACGATAGCCATTCGGCGCCGCGAACGACATGGGTGGTTCTCATAAGGTGATCGTCCACCACGTGGGCAAAGTGATACGTCGGAATACCCGTAGCCTTCAGAATTACGACGTCCTGAAAGTTTTCCGGAACCTCCAGAATTCCTCTGATTGCATCGTTCACTTTAACACGCTTTATGTCATCTCCTGAAGCGCCGCCGTCACCGTCCGAGCGAAGTCTAACAACGTACGGCTGTCCGGCCTTTATTTTCTCTTCGGCCTCAGCTGCCGTTATGTCTCTGTACCTGGCGTATCTGCCATATATTCCCGGATTTACCTTTTCCGCCTCCTGGCCGGCGCGGATTTCCGCTATTTCATCCTCCGTCAGAAAGCACGGATACGCCTTGCCCTCCGCTACGAGCTTTTTGGCAAAGCACTTGTAGATTTCCTCCCTGTGGCTCTGGGTGTAATCCCCGTAATCGCCCATATCTCCGTTTAAGGTCGCTCCCTCGTCGAAGTTGATACCGAAAAATCCCAGAGAATCTATTATGGTCTTAACGGCACCTTCGACGTACCTCTTGTCATCGGTATCTTCGATTCTCAGGTAGAACACGCCGCCGGACTGGTGTGCGAGCCTTTCGTCCACAAATGCGCCGTAGAGATTTCCCAGATGGATAAATCCCGTAGGGCTCGGACCGAGTCTGGTCACCTTAGCGCCTTCCGGCAGGTTTCTCTCAGGGTACATTTTTTCATATTCTTCAGGAGTCTTCTCAATGTGGGGAAAGAGAAGCTCCGCCATCTTCAGATTATCCATATAATTACCTCCGTTTACCCTGTTATTATATAATGAAAAACCGGTTCCTTTCAAGGAATTTACGGCCCTGCCGAAAAAGATTTCAAAACTCATCGGATTTATAGTATAATGTGACCATGAAAAAAGTGACATATCTGTCCGAAAGAGCCGGAGCACCCCTTCGGGACTACCTTCTTTCGGCGGGAAGGGAAATCGTTACAATTAAATCTGAAGACGTTGTAGACGAAGGCATATCGGATCACCCCGATATATTTTTGTGCAAAATGGGCATATCAGATGATTCGCCGGTGTATTTTGCCGAAAAAGACAATCTGGGGAAAGATTACCCTGACGACGTGTCGTTTAACGCCGCATGCACGGGAAAATACTTTATTCACAACCTTTCCTTCACCGACGGGAATCTCCTTGCCGCAGCGAAAAGCTCCGGCATGACACTTATAGACGTTCGCCAGGGCTATACCAAGTGCAGCATAGTCATAGTGGACGAAGATGCCATAATAACCTACGACGACAGTATCGTCAAAGCCTGCAGGCCTTATCCGGAGCTTAAGGTTCTTAAGGTGTCTCCGGGATTTGTAAGGCTTGACGGCTTTGATACAGGCTTCATAGGCGGCGCCAGCGGCAGAGTCGGAAATGAAGTCATTTTCAACGGTGATCTCTTCAGACACCCCGATTTTGAAAGTATAGTGAGGTTCATAGAAGACCGCGGCCTTAAGTGCCGGTGGTTTTCGGAATACCCGCTTACGGATATAGGATCCATACTATGAAAAAGCACGCTATCATACCCATTTTCATACCCCATAAGGGTTGTCCCAACGACTGCGTATTTTGCAATCAGAAGAAAATCACGGCCCATACGAAGGCAGTGACTCCCGAGGACGTCAGAGCCACCGTCGACCAGTGGCTTACCACCCTTTCACAGCCGAAGCCTGAAACTCTTGAGATTGCATTCTTCGGCGGAAGCTTCACCGGAATTCCCATGGAGGAACAGTCAGCATACCTTGCCGTCGCGAAGGAATATAAGGATAAAGGTATAATCGATAAAATTCACCTTTCGACGCGGCCGGACTATATCGACGAAAGGATATTGGATAATCTTAAATCCTTTGACGTCGATGTAATCGAGCTCGGAGTGCAGTCCTTTGATCCGGAGGTTTTAAAGCTCTCGGGCCGCGGTCACAACGCCGCATGCGTATACGAAAGCAGCAGTCTCATAAAGGGCTACGGCTTTACACTGGGAATACAACTGATGATAGGTCTTCCCGGAGACAGTATGGAAAAGTGCGTTTACTCCGCCCGCGAAACGGTTGCCATAAGTCCTGCGATTGCCAGGCTGTACCCTACCGTCGTAATTGAAGACACCGAGCTTTGCGCCATGTACGAACGTGGCGAGTATGAACCCCTAAGCACAGATGAAGCCGTCTTGCGAACGAAGGCCATGTATGAGATTCTGGACGATGCCGGCATCAATATAATAAGAGTCGGACTTAAAAGCTCGGATATAATCGCGGACGGAAACAGCATAAGCGGAAAGACCTTTCATCCGGCATTCCGCCAGCTTGTGGAAGGGGAAATCGCACGAGACAGAATCACCTCTATTTTGGACAGAAAGCTTGCGGAATTGCCTCATCACGAAAATCCGCTGATGACGGATATATATTCAAGTCCGGGCTGGTATTCCAACATGATAGGAAATTCCGGGGTGAACAGGGATTACTTTACCGGGAACTACCCCGGCCTTCTCATAAAATTTAAAACCGATGAAAGTCTGGCGGACAACGCCTACAGAATAGAAATCAAAGGAGAAAAGAAAATATGGAAAAGAAACCTTTAAGCAGAGCTGTCGTAACGGTTATAGGAAAGGACAGAGTGGGAATTCTTGCCGGAGTATCCGCCAAGTGCGCACAGGCCGGCGCCAATGTAATAGAAGTTACCCAGTCCGTAATTGAGGAATTCTTCTGCATGGTTATGATCATCGACATTGATAATCTGAGCTGCAGTCTCGACGGGCTTCAGACGTGCATAAAAGAAGAATGCAACGACATGGAGGTTCACGTAATGCACGAAAATATCTTCAACTCCATGCACAGAATATAGAACCCGGACACAGACGAAAGGAAAATCAGACATGCTTAACATGAGCGATATCATGGAAACCATAACCATGATTCAGGAAGAAAACCTGGATATAAGAACAATCACCATGGGAATTTCCCTTGCGGACTGCGCGGACAGCGATATAGACCGTTCCTGCGCCAAGGTCTACGACAAAATATGCAGGAAGGCCGAAAATCTCGTCTCCACGGGGGAAGCCATAGAGAAGAAATACGGCATTCCCATCGTGAACAAGAGAATATCCGTAACTCCCATAGCACAGCTTGCGGGCGCTTCTGGAGGAAATCCGATCAATTACGCCCTTACCTTGGACAAGGCGGCCGATGCCGTAGGCGTAAACTTTATCGGCGGATACTCTGCCCTCGTCCACAAGGGCTTTTCCGCAGGCGACAGAGTTCTTATAGACTCCATACCCGAGGCTCTTGCGGAAACGAACCTGGTCTGCTCCTCCGTGAACATCGGCTCCACCAGGGCAGGTATAAACATGGACGCCGTAAGGCTTATGGGTCATCAGATAAAGAAAGCCGCCGAGCTGACCAGAGACAATCAGTGCATAGGCGCGGCCAAGCTTGTCGTGTTCTGCAACGCGGTGGAGGATAATCCTTTCATGGCAGGCGCTTTCCACGGCGCAGGCGAGGCCGACTGTGTTATCTCCGCCGGCGTTTCCGGCCCCGGCGTGGTGCGCTCTGTCCTAGCCAAAATGCCTGACGATGCTCCCCTTCACGAGATTGCGGAAGCCATAAAGAAAACGGCCTTTAAAATCACCAGAATGGGTCAGCTCGTTGGAAGCGAGGCTGCCGAGAAGCTGGGCGCAGAGTTCGGAATCATAGACCTTTCCCTCGCCCCTACTCCTGCCATCGGAGACTCGGTGGCGCATATTCTGGAGGAGATAGGCCTCGAGCAGTGCGGCGCTCACGGAACTACCGCAGCCCTTGCAATGCTCAACGACGCGGTAAAAAAAGGTGGTGTTATGGCTTCTTCCAGCGTAGGCGGTCTTTCGGGAGCGTTTATCCCGGTAAGCGAAGATGCGGGCATGATTGCCGCGGCCAGATCCGGCGCCCTTTCCATTGAAAAGCTTGAAGCCATGACGGCCGTATGCTCCGTAGGCCTTGACATGATAGTAATTCCGGGAGATACTGATGAAGCTGTAATTTCCGCCATTATAGCCGATGAAGCCGCCATTGGAATGATAAACTCCAAGACCACAGCCGTCAGAGTTATTCCGGCCATCGGGGTTCCTGAAGGCGAAGAACTGAATTTCGGCGGGCTCCTGGGTTACGGCCCCGTAATGAAGCTGAGAAAGGAATCTCCGGCTAAAATGATAGAAAGAGGCGGCAGAATCCCTGCCCCTATTCAGAGCCTTAAAAACTAAAAAGGAGGTCTTAAAATGAACAGCGTAAGACTTGGCAAAACAGAAATAGTAACTCCGAAAAACGGATTCGGAGCGCTTCCCATCCAGAGAATCTCCGATGACGAAGCGGTGAAAATAGTGAGAAGAGCTTTTGAGAGCGGAATGACCTACTTCGATACTGCAAGGGGCTACACTGACAGCGAGCATAAGCTGGGACTTGCCCTTTCGGACGTAAGGGACAAAGTCTTCATCGCCACCAAAACCATGGCAACGGACGGAGAAGGTTTAAGGCGCGACCTTGAAACGTCGCTTAAAGAACTAAATACCGATTACATCGACCTTTATCAGTTTCACAACCCTGCCGTATGTCCGAAACCGGGCGACGGCAGCGGCCTTTACGAGGCCGCCCTGGAAGCTAAATCCCAGGGCATTATCCGTCATATAGGAATTACGAACCACCGCCTTGTCGTTGCCCACGAAGCCATAGAATCGGGACTTTTCGAAACCCTTCAGTTCCCGTTCTGCTACCTTGCAACGGATAAGGATATTGAGATTGTTCTAAAGTGTAAAGCCGCCGATATGGGATTTATAGCGATGAAATCAATGTCCGGCGGACTTATAACCAGATCCGATGCGGCTTACGCCTTCGCCGATCTTTACGATAACGTCCTGCCTATCTGGGGCGTTCAGAAAATGTCCGAACTTGAGGAATTCATCGCCCTTGGTGAGAATCCTCCCGTCATGACCGATGAAATGAAAGCGTTTATAGAATCGGAAAAGAAAGAGCTGTCCGGCGACTTCTGCCGCGGCTGCGGATACTGCATGCCGTGCCCTGTCGGAATCAAAATAAACGACTGTGCCAGAATGTCCCTCATGATAAGGCGGGCTCCTGTAGACATATACATGGATAAAGCCCATCAGGAGGATATGGAGAAAATCGAGGACTGTATCGAATGCCGCCGGTGCGCGTCAAAATGCCCTTACGGTCTCGACACCCCTGCTCTGCTAAAAAAGAACCTCATCGACTACAGGGAGCAGGTAAAGCTTCTGGGAAAATAATAACCGCCTTAGCTGTTATCATCTGTCATCGTAAAAATCACGAGACTCGCCAAACCTCGGCGAGTCTCGTGATTTTAAGGAAGATTTACGTTAATAAGACTGTCAGTTATTCATATCTTTTCAGGAATTTTTCCAGTGCATCCAGACTTGCCTTAAGATCCTCCGGATTTCTGAATGCGCCGTATCCGACTCTTATGGTTTTAGGCATATCGAAGTAATCTCCCGGAACGAAGAGTATTTTGTCGGCTTCCATGGCCTCTTTTGCCATCGTTTCCGAATCCACGTCATAATCATAATCTATGAGGCATGTGGTTCCCATAGGCTCGGCAAGCATTTTAAGGTGAGGCTGTCTGCTTATCCACTCTTTTACGATTTCCCTGTTAGGCAGGAGAATGCTTCTCGCTCTTGCCCATACCTTTTCATAGTTTTCAAGAGCTATAGAGCCTACCAGCTCGTCAAATATTCCGCAGCATATAGTGTTATAGGAACGTCTCGTCTTTATAACCTCATACATCTCTCTGTCTCTGCAGATAATCCAGCCAATACGCGTTCCCGCCATGGAAAACATCTTTGAAAGGCTGCATACGGAAACCGCTTTCTTATATCCGTAATCGAGAATAGAAGGCATGTAGTTCTCGTCAAGTCCCCTGTACATTTCATCACAGAGAATCCATGAATCGTATTTCTTCGCAATATCCACAAGTCTCTTAAGCTCTTCGTCATAAAGCGTTATTCCTATAGGATTGTTCGGATTCGTCAGAATGATGAGCTTGGTATTCTCGTCGCAGGCCGCTTCAACGTCATCGAGATTAAGAACGTAGTTGTCTTCTGCCTTCAGCTGAACTATTCTCGTCTCAATGCCCATGCCCTTCGGTATGTCGTAATGCTGCTGATAGGACGGCTTTATTACCACGCAGTTATCGCCGTGCTCTAAGATACTGAATATGGTAAGGTCGTTGGCTCCGGTGCCGCCTATTACCATCATAACGTCTTCAGGAGTAAGACCGGCTTTAGGATATATCCCCGTTACGGCCTTTTTTACCCTTGGAGAACCGGTTGCATCCCCATGATGGTAATGAAGGCTGAACTCCCTCATATCCTCGAGGAATTTGTCCAGATCCTGTCCCGTACATTCGAAAAGTTCTCTCATATTAAACGCGCTGACGCAGCTCGATCCCAGGTTATACTTTGCCAGGGAGTCCATCGGATTCAGCCATTCCTCAACTCCAAACCATGCTAATTTCATTTTCTTACCTCCTAAAACTCTATGTCGGCTCCTATGCCGGTTTCCTTTGCACGCACGATAGCTGTCTTTGCCGTAACCAGATCCAGAATGTAAAGACCCGTCGCATCAAAGAGCGTAATCTGCTCATCATCGGTACGTCCCGAGATGCTTCCCGCAATCACATCGCCTATTTCTCCTGCGATGTCGTCTTCTTTTATCACGCCTTCTTTAATAGGAATCTCGATCTCTCCCACTCTGATGCACTGAGCCTTATCGTCGGTGAAAATCCTCGCTTCGGCCGAAATGGAGCTTTCGATTTCCTGCTTTGTCTCCATATCCGAGCCAAGACAGCTGAAGTGAGTTCCGGGCTTCACCCATTCCTTCATGATGATCGGCTTTCTGGAAGGGGTTACGGTGATTATCGCATCGCTGTTTCTTACGGCTTCTTCTGCGCCGGAGGCTGCGAATTCCACTCTCGAGGCATCCATATCAAAGTCTGCCTTGAGAAGATCCGTTATACCTTCTGCAAACCTTTCAGCTGCTTCCATGCTCAGCGGATCCACTATATATACCTTCTCTATTTCCGGCCTCAGCGTCAGAGTCGCCGCAATCTGAAACGGCGCCTGTTTTCCGGCTCCCAGCACTGTCAGAACCCTGGCGTCCTTTCTCGCGAGAAGATCCACTCCCAGCGCCCCTGCTGCTCCTGTTCTCATACAGGTTACATAGGAAGCGTCCATTATTCCTATAGGCATTCCCGTATTAGAATCGTATACCATCATTATCCCGTTAAACGGCGGAAGTCCTTTTTCCCTGTTTTCCGGGAAATTGTTCAGCATCTTGAGGCCGTGGAGCTGCTCGCCCTTTATGTATCCCGAGCGTATATCCATTGCCGCATGCTCGTCTATAAATTCATAATTCACAAGAGGCCATATTACGGCCTTTCCTTCCGATTTGAGCTTATATACGTTTCTTACCGCATCGATGGTTTCCTTCAGGTCTATGACCTTCTTTACTTCATCTCTCGTTAAAACCACACTGCCCATGTTCATACTCCTTTCGCTGTTTCTATTTTTTGAGGTCATTATATTACAAAAGATATCCTTTATAAATGGTTCAATTCCCAAATTAAAAAAGAACACTTTGTAAATAGTACAAAGCGTTCTAAATGAGATTTTCCAGGTACGGAAGAGCCATATACATCCTTGCGATCATATCGAGATTGGCTGCCGAAAGGAGACCCTCCGTTCCGAGAAGCTGGTTTATCCTCTCTATTCTGTACCTTATGGTATTTTTATGCTGAAACATGGTTTCCGCCGTCTTCTCTATGCTTCCGCCGTTTTTTGCAAAGCAGACGATGGTTTCAAGGAAAGGAGTTCCCGTCTTTTCAGCCCCGGCTACCACCGAAAGGGCTTCCTTCAGGTAATCCACAGACTCGGGATACTTCATTCCGCCCAATATAACCTTATCGGGGCCTATGGACGAATACTTCTTTGCCGTTTTACCGTCTATTATAGCCGACGCATTCGCCACGACAGACGAAATGAACACCTCTTCGATGTTTTTCCCGTCAAATGGCCTTCCGACGCCTATATATGCGTTCTCAAGCTTGTTACCTGTTATTGCACGACTGATAACCTCGTCTCCTATGCGGTCAAGGCTGTCCTTTTTCCCCTTATCGCAGGAAAAAAGAGCAAACAGACCCCTTTTATACGGAATCAGGGTGAGAACCATATCCTCATCGTGCTTTTCCTCTCGAAAGGCATTTCTTATGCTGCTTGTATAATAGTAACAGTCCTCGGTTTTCTCAAAGGGTTCGGATACCATCGGATCCCCCGTTGAAAAAAAGATCGAAAGCATGGCATCCGTCCTTATTCGCATGTCCATGGTGCGGAGAACCGATATCTTGTCCTCCGTGGAAAGGCTTCCGCTCTTTATTACCGTTTCCATGAGAGCGCCGTTGGCAGAATAGTACTTATCGTTTTCAAGCTCATTCTGCACCATCTGAAGGAGATCGTTTATGAAAGTTTCTGAAAAGAAGAATACGGGAACCTTGTTCCGGTCCGAATAAGCCTTTACGTCGTCAGGAATATCCTTGAAAAAAACGTCCTTTATGGCAATGGCGGCGGGTTTATTTCCAATCATCAGCCTGATTACCGCCTCTGCTCCTTCCCTGTCGTCCTTATACATTGACAGAGTAGTAAATATCAGCGCTCCTTCAGGAAAATATTCCCTCAGCTTGCCCTCGTCCTCCCAGTCAAAGATTCCGGTGGATACGACTCTGTTTTCAAGGCCCTCACGGCCGGAAACCAGCCTGAAGTCTGAAAACAGATCGTTTGATAAAAGCATAGATAAATTAATCATTTTACTTAAGTCTCTTTATCTGACTTCCCTTTTTTCTTCCGTCAGCTGCAGGCTCCGCCTGTTTGCCCTTCTTTTTATTTCCGCTGTTCTTTCCCTTGGATACGGCTTTTGCCTTGTTGTTTTTATAGGGGTTAACCTTTTCTTTTCCCTTTCCCCCTTTTCCGCCTTTGGCATACGGATTGCCGCCATATCCCTGTTTTCCCAGGGTGACGCCTGCTTTGAAGTATATGAAAATGCCTGCTATTGCCCCTGCGATAAGGCCGTTAAACGTCAGCCCGAGAGGCATGTAGACATATCCTATGTAACCCATGAGGAGTATCATGAACCACATAATTATTCTTCTGTATATAAGGTCCACTCTCATGCAGAACTTTCTTACGAACTGTCTGAAGCTCTTGGATGCATTCTCAATTATGGTGAAGAACATTACTCCGAGAAACATCCCCGAGAGCATGCAGCATACGTATAGGATCAGATTCATTTCTTCTTCTTATCTCCCCTCTTAAGTTCTTCTTCCTCAGCCTTCATCTTTTCCTGAAGCTGTCTCATCTCTTCGGCTATTTCCTTACGTTCCTTTTCAAGCTTGGCCTGTTTTTTAGCCTGCCTCTTTTCAATAGGGCTTAAATCCGTAACGTTTTCTATGCCTTTCTTCTTTATTTCCTCTTCACGCTTTCTCAAAATCTCCGCTCTCTTTTCCTTGAGGGCGGTCTTTCTCTTTCTGAACATGAGAATGTCGGACATGAAGAGCAGTATGAATGAAAGAACCACGGTAAGGGCTGCTCCAAGCGCAGTGCTGTATATCTTAAGGAACTTATAGTATCCCTGTGAGCTGAATATTACCTTGCCCACTATATCATCTTCGCTTACCTCCCGGCTGCTGCCTTCGTTATCGCCCTGAAGGGTATAGGTTTCTCCGTCTTCCGAAACGTATTTAACGCGGCTCACAGGATTGGTATCATCTAATGTATACTGAACCGGATCCCCGACCTGATATGAACCTTTCGCCCAAGTGATAATTCCGCTTTTTGCAGGTATCTCAGGCTCCATGGCATCGGTTTCCACCTTGCTTGCGGCAATACCCATGAAAGGGATCACCTTTTCGTCGTTATAACCTCCGCCCTTTACGAGAACGTGAACGTTCAAAAAGAAAAATAAAGAAAGAATAATTGCAAGTATTCTGCAGACAATGTCAATCTTCTTCACTGCAGGCGTTCTGTCGTCCTCGTACTTCTTCCATTTAGGCCTCTGGTATCCCGCGCCAACTCCGTATCTATAGCGGTTTTTACCGTTGTTGCTTCTTTTACTGCTGTTCTGCTTACCGTTGCTCATTTTAATAAATTCCCTGTATTATACAAATATGGAGTCCATATTATGGTTAATATGGACTCCTGCGTACATATTAAATCGGATTTCTGATAAAACTGCCTGACTTCATAACTTATGAAGCCTTCTTTGCTGCCTTTTTAGCTTTCTTAGCTTCCATATCGGCCAGGTAATATTTACCCGGAGTATGGAAGAATTCATACTGGAGCTTTCTTACCTGAGGCACCATTATGATAAGTCCTACCATGTTAGGGATCATGATGAATGCCAGGAATCCGTCTGTAATCATGTACATATCAGTAAGGTTTATACCTGTAGCTGCTATGATCATGAATACAGGATAGATGAATCTCCAGATCTTGGAGAATTTAACTCCAAACATGTATTCTGCCTGTTTCCATCCGTACAGACAGCATGCGATAAGTGTGGAGAATACGAAGAGGAATACGGAAACCGCAACGAAGTAGTCTCCGAATGTTCCGAACGCATCGTGGAATGCGGCCTGAGCGATAGCTCCCGTATCGTATTCCGTGGTAGTCCACATTCCGGAAGTAAGTGTAACAAGTGCGGTTACTGTGCAAACGAGCAGAGTATCTACGGTTACCTCGAATACACCCCAGCATGCCTGTCTGATAGGATGATCTACCTCGGCAGTAGCATGAGCCGTAGGTGCGGTACCGAAGCCCGCCTCGTTGGAATATACTCCTCGTGCAGCACCCCATCTGAGTGCAAGCGCAATGGTGGAACCTGCGAATCCGCCTACTGCAGCATGTGGAGTGAACGCATATACGAATACGTCTCTTAAGGATGGGAGTATCTGGTCAGCATTCATGAATATGATTACGATACCTCCTGCCATGTAAAGGAGTGCCATTACAGGAGTCATGATATCAGTAACCCTGGTAACTCTCTGTACACCGCCAGCTATGATAATTGCAGTCAGTATAGCTATGATGGTTCCTGATACCTGCTGATCAACGCCGAATACCTTAAACTGCTCCGTTGCGGACATTGCCTGAGTGCAGAGGGAAGGAATAAGCTCAATCATAAGACCGATAGCATACCATGCTCCGAGGAACTTTCCGATTCCGCCTCCAAGGCTTCTCAGATAGTAAGGCGCACCGCCGCTCCACTCGCCGTCTTCGTTTTTCTCTCTGTACTTGATAGCAAGTGCGATTTCGCAGTACTTGGTACCGCATCCGATCAGTGCGATAAGCCAGATCCAGAAGATTGCTCCCGGGCCGCCCATTACTACGGCTGCCGGAACACCTACGATGTTGGATGCACCGATGGATGATGCAAGAGCTGCGCAGGCTGCAGAGAACGGCGAAACTTCTCCGTCTCCGCCCCTCTGGAACATCTTACCGAAAGTCTGTGAGCAGATGTAGCCGAACTTTCTGAACTGAATGAAGCCCAGCCAGCATCCGATCCAGATACCTCCACCGACGATAAGGAAAAGGATAGGAAGTCCCCAGAACCAGTTTCCCCACGCCTGAATTGCTTCTAAAATAAACATAACAATTCCTTTCTGAAATCCTCTCTCATTAATATGTACGTATATTTTACTATACGACTGTTTAAAAAATGATTTAAACAGCCGGAATAGTCCTTTATTTGCCGGTGTACGGCTTACCCGAGAAGGGTCTTTACCGTTTCATACGTTATGTTAGGAACGTTTCTGAATGTCTGCTTCATGTCCACCCTCTCCGTCAGCATGTGGCCGTCCCTTCCGAAGGTACCGATGTTGACTACGGGAACGTTTATCTCCATGATCTTATCGATATCGTGGGTATACTTAACGCCGTACTGCGGCATATTGTCCCTGAGAGCCTGAACTGCCAGCGTATCGTCGCATACAGCCATAAAGCTGGAATCGGATATGTAAGGATAGAACATCCTTGTCTTAATCTGCCTTTCCGCTTCCGGCCTGATCTTTTCAACGGCGCCTTCAACTGCGGAAAGAAGTGCCTTTTCCTTATCCGTTCTTCCCGTCATCTCAATTCTTGCGCTGAATACGGAGCCGAAGAATACGATTACGGCAGGAGACTTATCCTCGCTCCACTTCCACGCTTCCTCGCACACCCTGAGACCGAACATTCTAAGATCCATTTCAGGGTCGTTTTCATGAAGCTCTCTGGTGAACTTCGCTATATAGTCCGTAAAATCCTTACCGTGAATATCTGCGAGATAATCGTAGAACTCCTTCCACGTATATACTCTCGTTTTCCAGGCCAGCGGGACATACGGCACCTTGCTCAGCTCACAGAATCTTCTGTACTGCCCCTGAAGATATTCCACAACATCGTCAAAAGCATCGACTGCAACCTCTCTGCTCTTCGCCAGAACCTGGGCCGGATCCCAGCCGTGGGTGAAGAAGTTGAAATAGCTGAACGCGGTGAGCGCCGTCTGTACGGTATATGGCCCCTTCGTATCCGTCTGCTTCAGGGAAATCGGCGGAATGGCAACCTCTCCCTGGGCTATATCGCAGAGGTCCGTGTTCAGGGACATCTTCCTGGTAATTTCGGCTATGAGAAGGTTCGGATCAAACGCGCTGAAGGCCTGACCTACGTGAGCCTCCTTTCCGAAAGCCACAAAGCACGGAAGCAGCTTTCCGATGCTGCCGTAATAAATGTATCTGTTCTCATCTCCCGGACTGTAATTGGTAGAGTAGTCCGCATTTATACAGGCGATGTACTCAAAGCCTTCCTTTTTCTTAAGCTCTACCAGCTCGTCAAGGGCTGTGATGATTCCCTTGGAATTATCTTCCTCATCGCATTCTGCAATGGCTATGAGGTTACCGTCCAGCTCTTCCGGATGCTCGGAAAAATACTTTATCAGATACATGTGGCCGGCTACTCCGGACTTCATGTCAAGAGCGCCTCTGCCGAACAGGTATTCTCCGGATTCGATATCGTCTAAGACCTCTTGTGGCAGCTTGAACGTCTCCTTCAGCTTTTCAGGAAGCTCACGGCATCTGAACGCGTATTCCCTTATGGTGCCGAAATCATCAACGCCTACGGTATCTATATGGCCTATGAGAATAACCGTCCTCGGAGAGCATCCCTTGGTTCCTTTGACGTAAGCGTATGTCGAATGTCTGTCCACAAAGTCGTTCTTCGTTTTGAACATTTTGACTCTCTCGGGGTTTTCCCTGAAATAGTCAAGGCTCATGTAGTAGTCGTAAACGTACTTTGCAACCTTCGTCTCTCCTTCAGGTTCCTTGTTTATGCTGGGAATGGACACCATTTCCTCTGTTATTTTCTTTACTTCATCAAAAGAGTTTAATTTCATAAGTCTCCTCGCCTTTCAAGCTACGCTCTTCTATAGGTCTCTTTTCCCGCAAGGTACGTATTCAGAGCCTGAACGTCCTTGATTTCATCCTCAGGAACGGTGAAGATATCCCTGTCGATTACCACCATGTCGGCAAACTTTCCCTTTTCTATGGTACCCATGAGATCCTGTTCTCCGTTGGCATAAGGAATATTCTTCGAGAACATGCAGACTGCGTCGTACCTTGAAAGCTTCTCTTCAGGCTGAACTCCGCCTTCAGGATAGCCTTCAAGATCCTTTCTGCAAACAAGAGAATAAATTCCGTTCCACGGCGAGAAAATTTCAACAGGGCAGTCGGAACCTCCCGTCATCAAAAGACCGGCATCCTGATATTTCTTCCAGGTGTAGCTCATAGCCGCTCTCTTTTCCCCTACGCGTTCCTTTATCCAGTGAAGGTCGGTAAGGAAGAAGGACGGCTGAATGTCGAGAACCACAGGAAGCTTTGACATCCTCTCTATGAGCTCCGGATTTGCCATCTGGGCATGAATGATTCTGAAAGGAAGTCTGTCGTCCTGCTCACGCTTTGTCATACCGTGCTCCCTGCTCTTTTCGAGGGTGTATTCTATAGCCGTAAGAACAACATCAAGGCCCTTGTCTCCTATACAGTGAATTGCAGGCTGCAGTCCCATTTCGTAGCCCTTGAGCATCCTTTCGTTAAGATCCTCCTGACTTATTACGAGAATTCCGTCAGTCGTCGGATCGTCGTTATAAGGCTCATAGAGCTTTGCAGACCTTGAGCCCAGTGAACCGTCGCTGAAAATCTTAAAGGTACCGAACTGTGCGGCCCTGAACGGATCTCTTCTCTCTTTTTCCGTAACGAAAGGCTTGTCGTAGAAGTAATCCAGGCATACGGTCATTCTTACAGGAAGCTCGCCTTTTCTGTTAAGCTCGATGTAATCATTTATATCCTCCGAATACTTCCAGATTTCGGCCGCATAGGTGTGCATCATGGTGAGTCCGTATGAAACCGCCAGATCAAATCCCTTTTTCATGTATTTTTTCTTATTCTCCGGAATGAGGAAAGGATCCGGAATCAGCTCGTCATAAACCTTGGATGCCTGCTCCCTGAAAATTCCGTTAGGCATTCCGTCTTCGTCAAGCTCGACAGTTCCCCCGGTTCCGAATTCGTAACCCTTACCGATACCGGCTTTTTCAAGAGCCATGGTATTTGCCACCGCCGTGTGAAGGCATACCCGCTTTATTACGATAGGGTGCCTGGTCGAAGCCTTGTCGAGGTCTTCCCTGGTCGGAAGCTGATCCTCACAATCGTCCCACTTTGACTGGTCGAAGTTAGATCCCTTGATCCATTCTCCCTCCGGTGTCTCGGCGGCTTTTGCGGCAAGCCTTTCAATAGCTTCCTTTTTGCTCTTTGCGCCCCCCAGATCCACCGTAGTGAATGTCTGGCAGAAAGCGAAGAAATGAAGATGGGAATCTCCCATTCCCGGAAGAACGGTCTTTCCCTCCAGGTCTATAATCTCGTCGGACTGATACTTTTCAAGGGCTTCGGAAGTCGTTCCCACATACTCGAAAAGTCCGTCCTTTACGACAATCGCGTCCTTACAAACGCCCTCAGCCTCAAGGGTGTAGGCTTTAGCGTTGATGAATATCTTGTCAGCTTTTATTTTCATATTGTTTGTCCTCCTCGCACTTCTATGAGTCCGGTTTTCTCAAATCGCTCAAATAATTCAGCTGATTTTCTGTCTGTTTTGTCTGCGCACACGCGCACTCTCCTGTCCAAATTCGCAAGAATAGCCTCCAGCAGCTCCAAGGCTCCCGAAAAATCCTCACTTCCCGGACTTAAGGTTACTGTCATCGGATCGTCATTATCCTCCGCCCGTTCCCCTGCTATCATATCTCGGCACATGTTTACCCTTGCCGAAGGCCCGGCTCCCAGCTCCTTTCTGAGAAGCGAGACGTACCGTCTGTATTCCGCCAGAGCCTTGCCCGGATTTCCCTGCCTGTAATAGGTCTTCATAACCCTTATGCACACGTCGTCCTCAAAGGGTGACAGGAATGCAATTCTGCCAAGTATCTCCAAAAGCTCCTGAAGCCTGCCTCTGTCTTCAAGGTAATCGGCAAGGCTGTAGAGGAACTGCACCAGCTTACGTTCTCTCCTGTTTCTCTCAAGAATAAGCCAGTCATTAAATTCATCGCTGTCCTTAAGTGCAAAATTTTCCATATAGGTCAGCTGTGTAGGCTTCAGCTTCAGAATTTCCTCAAGGCACTCCTCCATATCTATCGATGTACCTTCATATATACGGCTTAAAGTGCCTTTTTCTACCGGGTATTCCGGATTTATCATGCACCTGGTTCTGTCGCTGATAATCAGCGTTTCTCCTTCTATCTCGGGTACACATTTTTTAATGTTCCAAAGGTTGAATCTGAGGTTATAGGAAGCCTTATCCCCCGCGTCGATCCAGAACAGGTTTTTCAGGGTGTTCTTCGATACTGCCTCCTCCGGAGAGCTGAGAAGAAAGGCTATGACACCCATTGACTTCTTGCTTATCCTGCCGGTAATATCCTCGTCCCCGAAAAGGATCCGGACATTGCCGTACAGGTCCACTCTTAATTTCCTATTCTCCATCTTTCCTGCGGTGTTTACCTATTCTCCCCGGCCCGGATGCGGCCGGACCGGAGAGACGGATAAAAATCTTTTGTTTTATTCTACTTCAAAAGTTCCATTGTGGTTTTGTAAAGAATCTCTGGAAGAACCTCATAGCTGTATACCGTTTCAACTCTTTCGGTAAACTGGTGAGCATCCTTTCCGTATGAGCCTATGTCTGCAACCGGAAGGTCCAGCGCCTGCATGTCCTCCAGAGGCAGATCGTATATTTCGCCGAATCCCGGCATGTTCTGCTTCAGAGCGTCCAGTGCCTCCTTTTCCTTAGGCGCGGAAGCATAGCTCAGATCCGAAATGCAAGGGAGGAACTTCTTCTGAACCAGACTGTAGTCGCACTTTGTCGTGCTTACGGCATAATTTACAGCCTCAAGAAGTGCCTTTTCGTTGTCCCTTGATCCCTCAACATATATATGTGGATAGTAAGGAGGCGTGAGATATACGATAACAACAGGGTCCTTATCCGACCACAGCGAGTGTACGTATTCCACCACCTTAAGGGTTTTGTCTCTGGAGTCATATCTTTCGTCGGCTACGACCTCCTTCACAACCTCTGCCACCATATCGTCAAGCTTGTCACCTATCTCTTTCTTTACTGCGGTATAGAGATCGTGATAGCTCATGGTTCTTGCCTTCCACGGAAGAGCTACATAGTCTCTGGAAGACATGTGACAGAACTTCTCGTATCTTTCGTTGAGAGTCTTAACTACTTCCTCAAAGCACTCCTGAGCGGCCTTTACCATTTTATCCATAACCTGGCTCGGCGTGCTGCAGTGGGTGGCGTAGTTAAAGAACAGAATAGTGCTCTTCGCCGTCTGAACCGAATATTCGGTCTTAAGGTCTCTCTGCTTCAAAGTGATAGGAGGCAGCGTAACCTCACCTTCCACAACGTCCGAAAACTCAGGATTAAGATTAAGTCTTCTTGTAATTTCGGCTGCCACCTGGTTAGGATCGAGTCCGCTGAATGACTCTCCGACATGAGTTTCCTTACCCACAACGAAGAACGTAGGCATCAGCTTTCCTACCGTTCCTATGTACTGATAGATGTTAGGGTCTCCCGCATATGCAGGTGCGATATAATCAGGGTCCAGGACTGCCTGATAATCATATCCGCACTCCTTGCGCAGTCTGATGAGTTCAGGTACGAAGGCAAGCATTCCGCTCGAATTACCCTCCTCGTCGCACACTGCGGCAAAGATGATATTGCCTTCGAAGTTTTCTACGTCTGCGGAAATCATCTCCATAATGGCCATGATATTGGCATCGCCTGATTTCATATCGAATATTCCGCGTCCGAACAGGTACTTTCCGGAAGCCATGTCGTCCAGAACTTCCTGCTTAAGATTTACTTCCTTGAGCTTTTCGGCCAGAACCTCAGGCTTTGTAGCGTATTCGCTCAGGTTGCCGTAGTCTGAAATTCCGACGGTGTCCGTATGTCCTATGAAAACGACGGTTTTCTTGCTCGGGGCTTTCTCACCGTTTACGATGGCAACGACGATCTTCCTGTTCCATCTGTCATTCTTTACCGGTACGTAGTAGAGCTTTTCGGGATGCTTTTTGAAATAGTCCATTCTGCCCATTATCTCGTACACTTTTTCGGTCATTGTGACCTCGTCGTCAGTCTCGACGATGCTTTTCTGAGCCACGAGCTCCAACGCAATTTCTTTGATTCTCTTGCTTAAATCTGCGTTCATTTTTCTCCTCCTGTGCTTAAGACATCTGTTAAGAACTGGCTAATAATTTCGGTGATTTCCAGCGCTGAATTAAGGTCTACCCTCTCCTCGCTGCTGTGGAAATTCTCGCCGTCCGGACCGAACAGAACTGTCGGAATTCCCAGCTTTCCTCCAATGTGGTTGAAATCTCCTATGCTTTGAAAATACGCAAGGTTTGCTTCTCTTCCACATACCTTCTCCACGCTTTTTTCAAGCTCCTTTAAAAGCGGTTCTTCTTCGTTTATGCAATAAGCGTCAAATCCTCCGTCAAATCCTTCGGCTGGTGACTGTCTGAACTCCACCTCAACCCTGGATCTTATGTTTGCCGCTTCTATTGCCTTATTGACGCGATCCATTATCGTCTGTTGCGTTTCGCCCCTCACCGTGTGATGGAATATCTCCACCTCAGCGTAATCGGGAACACTGCATGCCGCTCCGCCGCCGTTCATTCCTATGACGCACGGGGTTGATCTGCCCAGTTTGTCATCCTTCATCGGCGGAATCTTTTCAAGCTCGGAAACTATGGCCGCAGCATCCACCATGGCGTTTATGCCAAGCTCAGGTGTTGCCGCATGGGCCGACTTTCCCCACACTTTGATGGTATAGTTGTATCCGCCCCGCGCTCCGAGACATATGCACGGATGAGGTACCCCGGCAAAACCTGAAGACGGCTCGGCTATTATGGCAAAATCCGCATCCTCGGCCACGTTGTGAATCCTGTCGTTTATTATGAAAACGGTTCCGAGACCGTAAGGGCCTTCTTCGTCGGAAACCAGGTGATAGATTACCTTTCCTCTGAAGTTTCCGGTCCTGTAATATTCCTCTGCAAACTTTTCAAGAGCAAGCATGATGGCCGTACATCCCGATTTCATATCGAGGGCGCCGACTCCGTAGAGATAGTCTCCCTTTACTACTCCCTCGTATGGTGGAGTTTCCCAGCCGTTGCAAAGAGATACCGTATCGAGATGACCTCCGAGATATATCACGGGACCCGGCCTGCCGCTGTCCATCATTCCGACCACATTTTTGCCGTGGAACTTTGTTTCCTTACCTTCATAAAACGTGTGAATCTCCGCAGGGATTTTCCTTTCGCCAAACCACCCGTTTACAAACTCCATGACCTCGTCTTCATGAAAATACGGGCTCTTTATGGAAACAAGCTTACGAAGAAGCTTTACGTAGTTCTCCCTGGTTATTTCGTGACCCAACGGTCTCACCTCCTGTCATATGTTCCGTACCGGTAGTTTGCTCTATAGCGTCCACATATACTCTATGAGAGCTTTCGTCGTCTCGGGCATAACCTTAAGCAGGCTCTCCTTGTTGACTCTTTCGGAATACTGATGGTAATTGACACCAATAGGTCCGTAAATTATTCCCGGAATTGCAATCTTCTCCATCGCCTCAAAATCCATGTTGTATGAGTCACCCCAAAGAGGTGTGTTATCCGAGTATTTCTCGTAGTCGAAAGGCGAAGTTATGGCGCTGTAGCTCAGGTCGGATATTCCCATGAAGAAGTTTTCATATCCCAGCTTCTGTCCGAAATCGTCTTCCGACATCTTCTTTGCAAACTCGTAGGCCTTGGTTCCGTATCCTTCCTTACCCTTTACCAGATTGCTGTGGGTAGGCGGATAGTAAGGAGGTGCAAATCCTAAGAGAACAAGCGGATACTGAATTCCCGAATAATCAAGAACCGCCTCCATCATCTCCACAGTGGCGCTCGGGAAGTTGCTTTCACCGCTGTTGACCCTGGCTACGGCTTTTGCCCGCGCATCGCTGTAGAATTTATCGAATTCCTCTCCGTGAGTCTTTCTTAACTCGTCGCAGAGCTCAACGAATGTCTTTACACAAGGCTCGTAGTAGATTTTGTCCATAACCTCAGCCTTGTTCATTGTCTTATACTGCTGATATTCGCCGTTAAGCTTTTCAACCTGGGTCTCAAAGGCTTCGGTGCAGATTCTTCTGAGCTTGTTCAGAATTTCCTCCGGTGTCATTCCGAAATTGAGAGCGGTGAAGTAACCGTATGCCCTGTGCGGAATGGATACGTCGTATCCCGGCTTCATATCTCTCATGTTTGCCCATGTAGGCGGTACGGATGCCTCATCCTCGTAAACTTCCGAAAACTCCAGCGAGCCGTTTGTCCTGAGGTAGATGTCGGACATTATGTTCAGCGCCGAGAATCCCTCATAGCAGTGTCCGGCATGGCCTTTCTTGCCCTGAACGATAATCGCAGGCATAACCTTTCCTACGGTTCCTATTGACATAATCTGCGTTCCGTTCTTGCAGGCGGTTGGTTCCGGATCGATGAGAAGCTTGTAGTTCAAATCGTACTTGTCCTGGAACATCCTGAGGATGTTTATTCCGTTTCTCATTCCGGCAGAATATGACTCCTCGTCAGGCACCGGCATGAACAGAATGCTTCCTTCGAGTTCTTCCGACTCCGCCTTCTTTGCATATTCCTCAAAGAGTGCAGCGTGAAGGGAAAGACCGCCCTTCATGTCGGCAACGCCTCTTCCCCAGAGCCATTCTCCCGACTTAAGCGCCTCCATGCTCTCCGTATCTCCGTCCTTTTCAAACATATCTTCGAGAAGTTCTTCCAGCTTTGAGCCGACTTCGTACGCCCACGGTTCGGCCTTTCCGTACTCCTCCGTGGATACTACGTCAAAATGTCCGCTGAGAAGAACCGTATCCTTCTTCTTACCTCTGATAAGAGCGTAAGGAATCTTTCTTCCGTAAGGATCGTCCGGAATTTCATAAAGTCCGGTATCCTCAGGGTGCTTCTCGAAATAAGGCATAGCCTTAAAGAATCCGGCAAACCATTCCGCCGGTTCCTGCTCTACCGTGGAGCAGCTTACGCTCTTCATAGAAACAAGGGTCTTCAGGATTTCCATAATTCTTTCTTCCATGTTGCATTCCTCTTTTCTGTAAAACTATCTGGATATATTTTTTATAACTCTTATCAGGTCGGAAAAGACTCCGTATCCTGTCTGTGTCGTCTCAAGTCCGTACTGGAGCACGGTAATCTTACCCATGAGATCCGTATACAGCGAAACGACGGCTACAAGATTTTCATCGGAGAAAACATCCCGGTCAGGTATCTCCTCAGGAGCGACCTTTCCGTAAATCTTTCCGTCCGCAGTCCTTTCCGCCGTGCACATAAGTTTAATGTCATTTCCCCTTTCGGCGGCTTTTTTAATATCTTCCGCCGTAACGGAGCCGATGCCCGTTCTGTCTATATCGTCAGGAGTAACGCCTGCATCCATGAGAACGTTCATAAGAACCGTAAGCTTTGCCGTCGCATCCCAGCCTTCGGTATCCATGGATATGTCGGCTTCCATAAAGCCCTCTTCTCTTCCCCTTCTTACAATCTCATCCTCAGGTACACCCTTTGCCATCTCTTTAAGTATATAATTGGTCGTCGCATTGAGTATGCCTTCAATCCTGTCTACCTTGCAGTAAGGCAGACATTCGTCGGCCAGATTGAGAAGAGGCGTTCCTGCCATCACGGTGGTTTCAAAAAAGAGACATACTCCCTTTTCTCCTGCAAGATTTTTAAGTTCCCTGTAGAATCTGGCAACAGGTCCCTTGTTTGCCGATATCACATGCTTTCCCCTGTTCAAAGCTCTGCGAATATGATCGGCTGCTGGAAGTCCCGTCTCGATATTGAGAGGCGTGAGCTCACAAACCACGTCGTACTCCGCCGTGTCTACAATCTCAAAAGCGTTCATCGAAGAAAAGTCCGGGCTCTTTTCATCGAACCTTCCTTCTTCGTTCATCTGCCTTAAAGCTTCCGCAAGATCAAGTCCCTGCGGATTGTAAAGAGTTCCCCTGGAGCCTGTTACTATAGCAGTAACAACGGCATCATAACCGGTATCTCTCAATATAGCGTCGTGAGTTTTAAGGAGAATACGCGAAAATGCCTGGCCTGCCACGCCAAAGCCAAGCAGCGCTACGGATATTCTTTTCATAACGGATAAATCCTCTTCCCGTTCTGCCCCGTACATAAGCATGTTCAGGACAAACGATTCATTACTATAGTTAATATTATAACCTTATTATACTCTAATTTTCAAACAATATCTGAGTGAGTTGTTTGTATTTTTGAAAAATATCTGTAAAATGATATTGTATTTTTTACAAATCACATATTTTCATCCTGGTTCCGCTGCGTTTACGGCAAAAAACCATCCCCGCGTGAAACGCGGGGTTTTTCAGATGCGGGCATAGCCCTTGCTCCTCGCGGTACGCGTGCAACACGTAATGCAGTCTGACAGCTGCGTGCTACTATCTTACTTTTTCTTCTTGTCTGCCATTGGGATTCTTAATTGCTCTCCCAATTAATCTTCCTCGAGTTGGTGCTTGATATACTCCGCAATTCGCCCTTCATTTTTCCCCACTGTATCAACGTAATATCCTTTGCACCAAAACTCCCGGTTTCTGTATTTATACTTCAGCTCGGGGAATTGCTCGTATATCATCGTTGTGCTCTTCCCTTTGAGGTACCCCATGAAGCTTGACACTGCCATCTTCGGAGGTATCTCCACAAGCATGTGCACGTGGTCAGGGCACAACTCCGCAGTAACTATTTTTACACCTTTCCACTCGCAAAGCTGTCTAAGAATTTTTCCTACTGCTATCTTTTCTCGCCGTAGAAAACCATTCTTCTGTACTTCGGCGCAAAGACAATGTGATATTTGCAATTCCATTTAGGTCAGTTTACAAGGAACTACACGCAGACCGTGAAACGGGCTGCTGACAACAAACGGCGGTATGCTCCCGGAGAGGGCAGCATACCGCCTGTTTTGTTGTCCGGGGTTT
>CALXBQ010000027.1 GCA_944386595.1 uncultured Clostridia bacterium | reverse complement strand
ATTTAGCCAGTTTGAGGATCAGCTCATCAACAGCGTCAGTGTATTTTCCCTCCCGTATAAGGCTGTTTTTTAATTCCACTAAAGCTCTTAAGAGAATGCTTTTTTCATCGTAAGTGAGATATACCGCATCTTTATTTTTCTTACCGAACATTTGTCACGCCTCCTTTTTTAAATCATAAAACAAAATGATAACTTATGCGAATATGCGATTTTACCATTTACAAAATATAAAAAGATGAAAAATCTTGATATCAAACGAATCAATATGCTATTTGGGGGTTGATTTCAGGCGTTTTGGGAAAATCTTGCTAACCCCCAAAAAGAAACGCTACGCAAACTCTTCCTTCTTTTTCGGAAAAATGAAGCGAAGTTTAAAAACGCATTTGGGACAGCATTTTGTCCCAACCGTTGTCCCAAAAAATTCCCAAATCGCCCTGTTATTTATGCTAAAATCTGATAACCTGCGGGATTTCCCCTAAATGCCAAAAACCCTTGAAAAATCAGGGTCAAACGCCGTTTTTCAAGGGTTCTCGTCTTTGCTCTGTTTATTTCATCTGTTTTGCTACTTCTTCGCCGCCGCTGCCTGCTGTGCCGCTACCTCGGCTGCAAAGTCCTCTTCCTTCTTCTCGATTCCTTCGCCTACCTCGTATCTTACCATTTCAACCACCTGCATGGACTTGCCGAGTTTCTTGGCTTCTTCGTCCACGTACTGTGCAACGGTAAGGTCTCCGTTCTTTACGAACTTCTGGTCAACCAGGCATACCTCTTTCAGGATAGCCTTGATCTTTCCAGGGATAATCTTGTCGAGGAGCTCAGGCTTCTTTCCTTCGTTGAGAAGCTGCTGCTTTGCAATCTCGGTCTCGGAAGCGAGCCAGTCCTGATCCACCTGGGAATCGTCCACGAACTTAGGGCTCATGGAAGCAACCTGCATAGCCACATCCTTACCTACCGCCTCGATTTCGGAAGCGGAGGCGTCTGTCTTGATACCTACGATAACGCCGATCTTGCCGCCGCCGTGAATGTATCCGGTGTAAACAACGCCTTCGGTTGCCTTTCTCTCGAATCTTCTGATGTTCATGTTCTCACCGATCTTGGAGATCTTGGCGGTGAGAGCATCCTGCACGGTTCCCTCTTCTCCGTAAGGGAGAGCCATGAATGCGTCCATGGAAGGATCCTTCTCCTCCAGAGCCTTTGCTGCAAGGTTTTCAACGAACTCTACGAATTCAGGGTTCTTTGCGACAAAGTCTGTCTCGGAGTTTACTTCGATTACAGCAGCAGTCTTATGGTCGTCTGCAAATGCAAGTCTTACAAGACCTTCTGCAGCAACTCTTCCTGCCTTCTTTGCAGCCTTGGAAAGTCCCTTCTCTCTGAGAACCTCCACAGCCTTATCTATATCTCCATCGGTTTCAACCAGCGCCTTCTTGCAGTCCATCATGCCTGCGCCGGTCATTTCTCTAAGTTCTTTTACTAATGATGCTGTTACAGCCATTTTACTTCCTCCTTGAAAATTATTCAGCGTCTGCCGCTTCTGTTTCTGCTGCTTCAGGAGCCTCAGCCTCTACTGCTTCGGCTTCTCCCTCGTCAAAGCTTTCACCCTGGTTAGCTTCGATTACAGCGTCAGCCATCTTTCCTGCGATGAGCTTAACCGCTCTGATAGCGTCGTCGTTGGCAGGAATGATGTAATCAACGTCGTCAGGATCGCAGTTGGTGTCCACGATACCTACGATAGGAATTCCAAGGATTCTTGCTTCCTTAACGGCGATTCTCTCCTTCTTAGGGTCTACGATGAAGAGTGCTCCCGGCATTCCCTTCATTTCCTTGATTCCGCCGAGGTACTTCTCAAGCTTGTCTCTCTCGGCTTTAAGTCCGAGAACTTCCTTCTTGGAAAGCTTGCTGAAGGTGCCGTCCTCTTCCATGGTGTTTATATCGTTAAGTCTTCTGATTCTTCCGCTGATGGTCTTATAGTTGGTCAGCATTCCGCCAAGCCATCTCTCGCTTACGTAGTACTGTCCGCATCTTACAGCCTCGTCCTTGATAGCGTTCTGAGCCTGCTTCTTGGTTCCTACGAAAAGGATAGGCTTTCCGGAAGCCGCAACTTCCTTCATGAAGTCATAAGCCTCATCGATCTTCTTAACGGTCTTCTGAAGGTCGATGATGTAGATTCCGTTTCTCTCGGTGAAGATGTAAGGAGCCATCTTAGGGTTCCATCTTCTGGTCTGGTGTCCGAAGTGAACACCTGCTTCTAAGAGCTGTTTCATTGAAATTACTGCCATTTTAAAATTCCTCCTGGTTTCTTCATCCATCCGGCTATCCTCGGCTCCAAACCCTTTTGCCTTCTGACAAAGAGGGCAACCTTCGCCGAACACCGGATGTGTATAATTTACTCGTCCGCAAAGCGAACCAACGATAATTATAAGGCAAAACCCCTGCTATTGCAAGGGTTTTTTCACTTCATCGATATATTGTTTTCAAAAACGATTTTCCGGTTATCCTCTGCTTTTAGGTCTCGCGTTCAGCGCGAATATAACGCCAATAATCGAGCCTGCGAAAAGAAGAAATCCCATTAACGGTAATATCATTCCGTACATACTCTTCACCCCTTAGTAATCCATCTCTAAAACATATCCTATGCCCTAAAGATATCCCATATACAGGGGTTTGTCAATGGATTTACCGTAAAATTAAGAATTCTTAAGAAATTACCTTTCTTTTCTCACCGCATCTTACTGGAGCAGCCCGAAATCTATGTGTCTTTCGGCAGGATCGGCGGACAGAACCACGATTTCCACTTTGTCGCCAAGGGAATACGTTCGTCCCGTGTGTTCCCCCACGAGCCTGTATTTTTCCGGCTGGAAAACATAATAATCGTCTCTCAGTCTCTCTATCCGCACCAGACCCTCCACCGTATCGGCAAGCTCCACATATATTCCGAAGGACGTGACGCCGCTTATTACACCGTAGAAGGTTTCCCCGACCTTTCCTTCCATGTATTCAGCCTTCTTCATCTTCTCCACGTCTCTTTCAAGCTCCTGAGCCTTCCGCTCCGTTTCCGACGAATGTACGGCGGCGGCTTCGGCCTTTGCGGCGTACTTCTTCTTCAGAGCGTCTTTTGTCGCACCCTTAAGGCTTTCCTTTATTATGCGGTGTATCATCAGATCCGGATATCGCCTTATGGGCGACGTGAAGTGACAGTAGTACCGGAAAGCCAGACCGAAGTGACCGTCGCAGGACGTGCTGTATACCGCCTTCTTCATGGACCTGAGCGTAACGGAACCGACGATGTTCTCGTAGTTTTTCGCCTTTGCCTTTTCCAGAACCTTTCCGATATCCGCGGGGGTCACGCTGTCCGGGTCTGCGTTAAGCGTTATCCCGAGCCCCTCAAGGAACGTCCTGAGCTCCGAAAGCTTTTCCCCGTCCGGTCTTTCGTGGACTCTGTATACGAAGGGGCAGCCTTCCTTCAGGAAGTGCTCGGCAACCGTTTCGTTTGCAAGGAGCATGAACTCCTCTATGAGTCTGTTGGCAATCCGCCTTTCGGCCGCAAAGACGTCGACTGGCACTTCGTTTTCGTCTAAGACTATCTCGGACTCGTCAAGGTCAAAATCTATACTTCCCTTTTCATGGCGCGTTTGGCTGAGTAGAGCTGCAAGTTCGCCCATAAGCCTCAGCTCGTCCAGAATAGCGGAGTACTTTTCTTCAAGCTCCGGGTCGTCGTTTTCCAGAATGTCCGACACGTCGTCGTAGACCATGCGGGCCTTTGAGTTTATCACGCTCTCAAATATCCTGTGATTTACGACGTCGCCGGCTTTGTTCACTTCCATCTCGCAGCTTAAGGTCAGCCTGTTCTCGCCCGGATTCAGGCTGCATATGCCGTTTGACAGGTTCTTAGGAAGCATGGGAACGACGCGGCTGAGAAGGTAGACGCTGTTTCCCCGTTTAAACGCCTCCTTATCCAGCGGCCCGTCGTTTTCTACGTAGTGGCTCACGTCCGCAATGTGAACGCCCAGAAGATAGTTCCCGTTTTCAAGCATTCTCACTTCCACGGCGTCGTCAAGGTCCTTTGACTCCGCTCCGTCTATGGTGATGATGCTCCTGTCTCTGAGGTCTTCCCTGTCTCTAAGGTCTCCGGCGGAAATTCCCGCCTTAGCCATGGCCTTGGCTTCTGCGCTCGCCCGGCTCGGGAATGTCTCACGGAGGCCTCTTGACCTTATCATGGCCATAATGTCGGCGCCCGGCTCGTCACGCCTTGCGATGATTTCGCTGATTCTACCTTCCGCCCCTACGTTTCTGTCCGGGTATTTCAAAATGGTCGCCACAACTCTGTCGCCGGTATGCGCTCCGGAGAAGTTTGACTTCCTGATGTATACGTCGTCGGTGTTTCTCGGGTCCTCGGGCACGACAAAGCCGTACTTCTTACTCTTCTCAAAGGTTCCCACCACCTCGGCGGAGGCCCTATCGATTATTTTATCGACTATGCCCTCCCTGTTTTTGTCCCACAGGTATTCCGGAAGCATATCCACAGACACCGTATCGCCGTGCATGGCTCCGTTCATATTGCTGCGGCTTATAAAAATGTCTCCGCCCTCCCTGCGGACAAAGCCGAAGCCGGCTTTGTTCTTTTCAAGGATTCCCGTCACCGGTTCAAAGCCTGAAGCCTTTGCGGCTTTTGCAGCCTTTGTCCTCTTCGAAGCCTTTGCCCTCTTTGCACTTTTTGTCCCTGCGGTACCAGTGCGCCTTCCGGCAAGATGCTTTCCCGATTTTCTGTTTTTCTTTATCTTATCTTTCTTTCTGCTCATGGTTCATAAACCTGATAAACGGCAGCATGCCTATGACTGCTCCGACTACGGCAGGGATTACCCAGCCCACGCCCAAGTCGAAGAACGGAATGTACTCCGACATAAAGTCAAAGGCCGCGCCTTCCGTAATTCCGGCGTTTTTGAGTCCGTCAAAAATTCCCACTATGAACGCCATGACCATGGCAAGCACGTACACTTCCTTTTTCCCGTTTATGAATTTCTTGAGGAATGTCAGAAGCACCAGCACCACCACCGGCGGATATATCATGACGAGAGCCGGAAGGGTTATGGAGATCATAGTTGTCAGTCCGATGTTGGATACGGCGAAACTGAAAAGACACACGGCGGCCAGTACCTTTTTATACGACCAGGCCGGTCTCAGCTCGCTTATGTAGTCGGCAAAGGAAGTTGCAAGTCCGATGGCCGTAGTAAGGCACGCCATGAGAACGGCGAGGCCTAAGACTATGTTTCCCGCTTTTCCCATCTGCATGTTCACGACGGCTGCCAGCAGTTCTCCGCCGTTGGAAAATGAAAATCCTTCTCCGGAAGTCTGAGCCCCAACGTATGCCAGCATCAGGTAGACTATCGCAAGTCCCAGCCCTGCGAACACTCCGGAAAGGAGTGTGTATCTGGCAACTCCCGTATCGGACTTCACGCCCATGTTCCTTATGGACGTTATTACGACGATTCCGAATGCCAGAGCCGCAAGGCCGTCGAGAGCCAGGTAGCCTTCAACGAACCCCTTGAAGAATGGAATCGTGGCGTAACCCCCTTCGGGCGCGGATATTTCTCCTACGGGGTTTACAAGACTTACGACGAATATGACGGCTATGGAAATAAGCAGAATCGGCGTGAGAATTTTTCCCACTATGTCCACGATTTTGCTCGGATTGGCGCACAGCAGATAGGTTACGCCGAAGAACACCGCTGTAAATACGACAGATGCGGCCATGGAACCGCCGCCGTTCATAAACGGCAGAACAGCCATTTCATAGGATACCGTTCCAGTTCTCGGCAGAGCGAAGAGCGGTCCTATGAGAAAATACACCAGAAGTCCCAGGAACACCGAAAACTTCGGTCCTATCTGACGGCCTATGTCGTCCAGCCTGCTTCCCGCAAAGACTATTGCGGCAATTCCTATTACGGAAAGTCCCGCGTCGGTCACCACGAATCCCATGGTTCCCGAAACGAATGAATCTCCGCCAAGGTGGCCTATCATCGGCGGAAAAATCATGTTTCCGGCGCCGAAGAACATTGCGAACAGCGCCAGAGAAACGGAAACAATCTGCCCCGCGCTTAACTTTTCTTTCATCTCGAATATCTCCCTTATTTAATATTTTGCATCGCTGCAGAATCTCCTGCGCCGCGGTTTTCCCTCTGCGACAAAAATACGCAGAAAGGAACTCTCCCTGCGTATTTATGTAATTCTGCTTCGATTAAATTTTCATGTCAGCATTCCCGCAAGGAGTTTCCGTTTCCTACTCTTCGGTAGTCTCCTGTGCCTCCTCGGCAGGTGCTTCTGCAGGCGCCTCTTCAACAGCCGGTTCCTCCGCAGGAGCCGCCTCTTCGGCCGTATCCTCTGCAGGAGCGTCTGTAGCTTCCTTAATGCTTAAGGATATGCGCTTCTTCTCCGTATCGATGTCCAGAATCTTGGCCTTTACTTCCTGTCCTACGGAAAGCTCATCCGCTATGTTAGCGACTCTCTTATGAGCAACCTCGGAAATGTGAACCAGTCCGTCAAGACCCGGCTCCAGTTCAACGAAAGCGCCGTATTCCTTAATCTGAACGACCTTGCCTTCTACGATCTGACCTACTTCGTACTTCTCGTTGATTACGGACCAAGGTTCCGGAGTAGTCTGCTTAAGGCCGAGGGAAATCTTTCCCTTCTCCTCGTTCATGGAGAGAATCTTAACGTTGATCTTCTGTCCGATCTTAAGAACCTCCTGAGGATGTCTCAGCTTGCCCCATGAAATCTCGGAAATGTGAAGAAGTCCGTCAATTCCGCCTATATCTACGAACGCACCGTAGTCGGTAAATCTCATTACGGTACCCTCAACGATATCATCTACGCTTAAATGAGCCCAGATATCGGCAATCTGCTTCTGCTTAATCTCGTTGAGAACAGCCTTGTGAGAAAATACGGCTCTGTTTCTTCTCTGATCTACTCTGGTCACCTTAACGTCCAGGGTCTGTCCGATAAACTCGTCAGCGTTTTCAACGTATCTGTCGGAAAGCTGCGAAAGCGGCATAAATCCGGATACTTCCTTATAAGCGGCGATAACTCCGCCGTTAACAGGTCTGATAACCTTAACGCTGATAGTAGATTTATTTTCCAGAGCATCGCTAATCTCATTCCAATGCTCGTTTATCTCAAGTTTCTTCTTGGAGAGCAGTATTCCGCCGTCTCCGTCATCTGTCTTGACAACCTTCGCCTGGATTTCGTCGCCTTCCTTAAATAAATCAGTCAGCTTCTGTCCCTCCTCCAGAGTCACCTCTGTAGCGGGAAGAATTCCGTCTTTCTTGCAGCCTAAGTTTATGATAACTTCCTTATCATTCACCTGATGTACCTTACCGTCTACAATTTCACCGGTACGAGGCAGTCTCAAAGACGCATCGATTTCATCCATGAAATCTTCCATTGATAACTTTTCGTTAGTGATAGCTTCACTCATGTCAGCAATAACCTCCTTAATTACGCATTCGGGCGTCGAGGCACCCGCTGCAACTCCTATTTTATTATATTTTTGGATTTCTTTCAATGGTAAATCTCCGATATTTTCAACAAAAAACGTACTTTTACAGTGTTTTTGCGAAATTTCAAAAAGCTTACGGGTATTGGAACTGTTCTTTCCCCCTATTATTACCATTGCATTGACAGTTTTTGCTAATTCTTCACAGCTCTTCTGTCTTTCGGAAGTTGCGCTGCATATGGTATTTTCTATCTCCGTCACCGAACCGTTATCAGAAAGAGCCTTTGCAACCTCATCTAAAAGCTCCTGCCTGATCGTCGTCTGGCAGACTATGAAGTACTCTCCCGGCTCCAGGCGTTCCGCTTCTTCGGGGCTTCCCACTATCAACGCCGAATCGTCGCACCAGCCGTTTATTCCCTTTACCTCGGGATGGTTTTTATCGCCTACTATGATTATCCTTTTTCCCTTTTCCGAGGCTTCCATTACCAGCCTGTGTATCCTGCCGACGAAAGGACACGTAGCGTCCACGATCTCCGCTCCCGCTTCTTTCAGGGCGCGGAAAAACTCCCGTGTTTCACCGTGTGAACGTACTATGGCAACGTCGCCCGGGACAAGTTTTTCGGGGCTTTCTATGATTCCCACTCCTCTGTCCTTCAGGCTGTCCGTCACTATTCTGTTATGAATGAGCGGCCCGCAGGTAAAAATACGTCTGCCCGTACCCTTGTACTTTTCAATCTGTTCTTCCGTTTTTTCTATGGCCCGCTTCACGCCAAAGCAGAACCCCGAATTTTCAGCTCTTATGATTTCCATGAGGACAGTATAGCAGAATCTCAGCATTTTTTAAAGGGCATACATCTTGCGTTTGAAAAGTTCCAGCCTTCTCCACGCGTTTCTGTAGGCCCCGGGTGAAGAAAGTATGGCCCTGACCTCTCTCATGTATTCCGGATATTCCCTGAGCGGTTCTCCGAGAAGGTAATCCGCAATGTACTCCCACTGGTTCCTTTCTCTCTTCTCGGGATTTGCCGGTCTGAAGATCATTTTGATCCTCGGTTCTTCGCCACGCATTCTTACGAACACCGTTTCCTCACTGAGGACGTAGTCCCGTGGGGTTACATAGTAGTTTTCACCGTTTTGGACCTCCCTTACAAGCGCCGCAAGAATCCGCGCTCCCTCAAAAGGCGAATCTGTTCTCACGTCTTTAAGGGGCGTATACCCGTCGGTATAAAAATATGCCTTTATCACCTCCCCCGGATATTCCTTTCCGCCACTCTCCCCGTCTTCCGGGGCGCTTACTTCTCTCACTTCAGACAGCGGAAAGAACAGGGGGCAGTCGCCCCGGGATATGATATCCCTGACGTACTTTTTAACTTCCGTACCTATTTTCACTTCTGTTGGTGCCGTCATGGTCCCTCCTATCCTCCGCATATGAGGCATGCCGTGTATCCTTTTTCCCCGGCCTCGCTTCTTTCCATTTCGATGTAGTATTTGTCCACTGTGCTGCACTGGCCAGTATGATATGCTTCGCCAGCCTGCCTGAACAGAAATACCGTGCTTCCTATGCTTTTTTCTCCGGAATTACAAAGGCTGCAGCTGCCGTAGCGTTTTCTTATATCCTGGGACAAAACCGCCGCCTCGCAGGCGGGGTTGAGTACCGAACAGTCCTTCCTGTGGTATCTTTCCCCGCTTTTTGGAAAGACGTATACGGGATCGGAGTTTTCATCTCTCTCCATATCCTCGCGGCTCATAGCTTCTTCCCTACGCTCCGTCCCCGTATACGGTCTGCACTTTATCTTTCCGGAAAACTCCATATCGCTTCCCATGGACAGGGGATCGAGATATGTGATAAAGGCGGTAAAGTCTGCGGTTATCACATCGTCTATGACCATGGACGTCCTCCCCGACCTTACCCTGTCGGTATGGCAGTATCCGAGTCTGTCCACTGAGAAGCTGTCGTCACTCTTTAACGCTCGTAACGCTCCGTCCGTGAGATTGCTTTTGCATCTCATATAGCTTTTGAAGAAGTGGGCCTGGATATTTTCCTGGGTCATTTCGTCGCATATTGCATAGACCAGTCTTTCACATCTTGCGGCTCTCGGGACGATGGAAATGAGCAGAATCACGGCGACTATGAATATGGGAAGCACTATTGCGGCCTCCACTATGTATCCGCCTTTTTTGGAGTTCCTCACATGTACACCTCCCGAACATTCGTCAATACTTCTTGGAATAGCTGATTCTTTCGCCGTTCAGCGTCATGATGCAGTCAAGGCCTCCGCTGTAGGTTTTAAGGAGAAAATCGCCATAGTAGAGAAGCCTCATGTTGATCTGAATCAGATCCATCATTCTCAAAAGCCTTACCTCCTCGTCCATGGCAAAGATCATAACGTTGAGATAATCCTCGTACGTATCCCCGCGGGTATTACCGGTATCGATCATTCCGCTTTCCGTGTTTTCGAGTATTCCCTTAAGATCCGTAGCCCACGACATATCGTCCTTCATGACAGGAACCTTGCGCCCCGCCATGAGAAGTTTGTAGTCATTTACGCTTTCTGCAAAAGCCCACGCCGCAAAGATGCCCTGCTTTACGAGTATTGCCGCAGGTCCCGGGGCTATTGCCACGGCCGCTGCCGTAACTGCCGCATTTTTCTCTGGGTCGGAATTCAGGTAGATCATATTGAGAATTTCCCGTACACCAATGATTCTGTTTCTGACTCCGTTAAGATTTTCCGTGTCGCTTTTCTTTGCGCATATGATGTATTCCATTTCATTCTCAAAAAACGTCGTTCCCAGAGCCTTATGGTCGATGCCGTTTTTGAAGTAGACTTCGATGTACCTGTTCTGAAGATAACCGTCCTTGCCCTTTTCCAGAACGTCGTTTAAGGACGACTTGCCCCTTATGATATCCGCTATGGCCGAAGCCGTAACCGCCCTGTCGTTACCCTTTGACGGAAGGTAATCTATGACCTTTCTGTTTCGCAGAACACTGCCTTCCTCTCTTCCTCCGTCAGCAGAAGCGTTTCCCTCCCCAGCAGACGGCCATATGAAGCTTTTGGCCATTGCCGCCGCCCCTGCTTCGCCTATCTGCTCTCTGAAAACGTCCACGTTGGTCAGAGCGTAATCGTAGAGGTTGACCGTAAATCCTCCGTAATCGACGTACCGCTTTTCTTTAAACGAGTATTCCGCGTAGTGATTCAGCTTGGCTTCCACGTCCGAATCGAGGCCGTAAAAGCCGAAGAGTCCGTAGCGATTTAAAAGCTTCACGTCGTACTCCGCCAAAACGGAATCCGTCCAAAGGTTCGCCAGCGCTCTGCCTCCGCCCGTCGCAGCTTTGCCCTTTGACGCCTGGATAAACGCAATCATCAAAATCAGCAGCCCGCTGAAGAAAATACATGCAAAGACAGTCACAGATCCGCGTTTATCAGCCTTCAATAAGCTCACCCAACCTTATCATTTCAGCCTCATCTACCGATAATATCATCTCTTCATACTCCGACGTTAAAAATATACGGGTTATTCCACCCATGTCTGACGAGGTTTTTTTACTAAGTGAATATGTTTCATACAACCCTGCGTCTTCCGCGCCCATGGCCTCCTCTATGAGTTCTCTCTGCACGTCGCACTGGGTCTGAAGTCGGGCGAAGAAGTATATCGTCAGTAAAATAAGGCTCAAAATCGTCAGAATCATCACGGGGAGCACTATGGCCGCCTCGACTATTTCGTCTCCCCTCCTGCCGAGCTTTCTTTTCATCAGCTGTTTAAATCCGCAAACGTGTTGTTTACAAACTCCGTAATCTGTGTCCTGAATATTATGCCTAAAGCAACTGCCAGAGCTATGAGTATAGCGACCTGTACAAATTCCATACCTTTTTTATTTTTAAGCATTGTATCCTTCCTTTCCCGTATCCTTTTACGTTACATCTGCATCATCGCGGGGGCCGCCGTTACGCCTATGAGCGCAAGGAGCAGCAGCGCCAGCGGTATTGACAGCTTGGTTTCGGCGATTTTTCCTCTCTCCTCTGCAGTCTTTTTCCTGTTGTTCCACAGGAGCTCTCCCTCATCGGCAAGCTTTTCCGAAAGATCGGTTCCCTTGTATCCGGCCGTCAGTATTATTTCCTTTATCCGGCTGAACTCCCTGACGCCGATTTTTGCGGAATAAATATCCATGGCCTTTGCTGCGGAAATGTTCGTCTCTCTGCACTTTCTGCTCATCTCCACTACCATATTTTCAAAGTAGCTTCTTTCGGACTTCTCGCCGTACCCGTCTGCCACCTTCGCAAACGCTTCTTCAAAGATGAGCCCGCTTCCCAAAAGTAGCAGTATCTGCGAATTGAATGACGGAAGATCTCTGATAACGCTGTCCCTTCTCTCCCCGGCAGCCTTTTCCGCCTTCTCTCTTTCTCCCTTATAGAAGAACAGGAGCATTGCCGGAAACATTAATAAAACCGCATATTTTTCCCTTCCGTCAGGCTTTTCCCATAGAAGCAGAGTTCCGTCCTCGAGAACCATCGGCAGCTCTATTCTGTCTCCGCCTGCATTTTCCACCGTCCTTACGGCTTCATCCATGGAACGCTTTATTTCGTCCTGCACATCTTCTCCCGTGCTTTCCGCAGCAGCTTCTTTCTCTTTTTTATCACCTCCTATGTAAATCACGGCATCCCTTTCAACGGACACTCCGTCCCTGAAACCGGTAATCTTAAGGGCTGTCGACAGACTTTCCCTGCCGTTCATCTCGATTGCGTCGAGACTTCCCCTTTCACTTTCGGAATAGAATCCGTCCTCCGCAAAGTCCTTTACGCATACCAGCGCGAACACGAGACACGTTGCCATCAGACTTACTATTATGTTTTTCCTTTCCCTTTTCAGATATCCTGATATCGAAAAAACCTTAAACTTCAATGGCTGTAATCCTTTCCACCAGTACGTATGCGAATACCATTATGATAATCACCGCCGTCATCACAATTCGTCCGGCCGTCGTCCCGTAAAGAGGTTCTATGTACTCCGGAGATACGACGCTTAAAAACAGTATGAGTACGACCGGCATAACGGTTATAAGCTTTCCTTCCGTCTTCTTCTGCGCCGACATCGCTCTTATCTCGTTTTCGATGTTTATCTTGTCGGTGATTATGGATGCCGCTCTGTCCGCAGCTTTAATCAAATCCCCTCCAGTATCCCTGCACACCCGAAAGACCTGTGTAAACTCCTCTATTTCTGCGACATTGGTCCGGGTCGCAAATTCTTCCCAGACGGATATGTCTGTGTCACCTGTATCCCTTATCTGACGCAGCATGTATTCAAGTCTTTCCGACAGCGCGCACCTGCCCCGGTATATGCCTTCCAGCGCTTCCACGGCTTCCTCCATGGCTTCCGCCATGTGCCTTCCTGATGAAAAAGATGACGAAAAGCTGTACAGCATATCCTTAAACTGATTCCTCAGTTCCCTCTTTTCTTTTTCAGAAAGCCACTTCCCGTACCTTTCCACGGTCGCGATGTAAAGGGGCAACGCGGCCGCTGCGGGAATCAGGCTTCTGTAGAAGATAATTCCTGCAGCCAGAGTAAGAAGCGCAAGCATTCCGAAATACCTGATCTCCTTTTTCTCCGGCAGCCTTATATATTTCGGCTTCACACCTGAAACCCTTTCAGCTTCAGCTTTATGTTTCTGCATATCTCGTTTCCCGTCCTTTTCAGCCTCATATCCTCTCCGGGCAGAAACAAAGGATTAAGTACATAGCTGTCACCTTCTATTCCCGCTATTTCCTGAACCTCTATGACTCTGCGCTTTCCGTCTGCCGTTCTGGCAAGGTGAACCATAATGTCCAGGGCCTCGACTATCTGAGCTCTTATGGCCTCAAGAGGAAGCTTTCCCGCCATTAAATACATGGCCTCAAGCCTTCTGAGCATTCCTCTGACCGAATTGCCGTGACCGGTAGACATACCGCAGTGACCGGTGTTAAGCGCCTGAAGCATATCCGCCACCTCTCTGCCTCTTACCTCTCCGATTATTATGTAATCCGGCCTCATTCTGAGGCTGGTCTTTATGAGCATATCCATGGATACGAGCCCCTTGCCGAGAGAATTGGCGTTGTGACATTCCATCTGAACGAGATTATCAACTCCCGTAAGCTGAAGCTCAGCCGAATCCTCTATGATGATCACCCGTTTTTCCTCCGGAATAAAATCCGAAAGGGCGTTCAGAAATGTGGTCTTTCCGCTTGATGTTCCTCCGCTCACAAAGATATTGTATCCGCTTTCCACGAGCGTCCTGAGCATCTGAGCGCATTCCTCCGAAATGGAACCGAACTCCGTCAGCTTCTTCATCGTCATTCTGTTTCTGCTGAATTTCCTTATGGTGAGAACCGGGCCCGAGAGCGCTATATTCTTATATACCGCATTGACTCTGGAACCGTCCGAAAGCCTTGCGTCGAGGATGGGATTGAGCTCGTTTATTTCACGCCTCACCTCCGCCGCTATATTTCTTATTACGTCCTCCAGCTCCCCGGTCGATGTGAACACGCTCTTTACCCGCTTTATTTCTCCCCTCTTCTCTACGAAAACATTCTCGAATCCGTTTACCATTATTTCGTTTATATCTCTGTCGCCTGCGAGCCTGTAAAGAGGCCCCAGTCTGCTCCTTATTCTCCCGAATATCCGAAAGACGGCCTCTTCGTATCCGTCCGGACTCATTCCGGGATCGCTTTTAAACAGCTCTTCCTCTATCATGTCGATGACTTCTTCATCGGTAAGCTCCCCCTTCTCCAGTATTTTCTTTCTTACGGCCTCCTCTGCCTTCAGAATTCCGTCCATACTCTTATTTTCCTTCCGCAATTTCCCTGACCGCCGGCACAAGTTCCGTTCCGAACCTCGTATCAAGGCTTCCTTCCGTCAGCTCCTTAAACTCCGAGATGTAAAACACATTCTCCTCCTCCCTGCTCCATTCTCCTTTCCACCTGTTTCTTATTTTTATATATTTCCTGCCTGCGCCGCTTTCTTCACCCGCTATGGTTTCGCAGACAAATCTTCCGTCCCTCGAAGAGACCTCTATGACTATATCCGACCCGGACAAAATGTTCACGGCGTTTTCATCAAGGCGGCTGCCCAGGTCAAGAAGCAGATACCCCGCTCCCCAGCCTGCCGCGGCCAAAACCCCTATCCTGTCGATGTCAGCGTATTCAAGCCTTCCGTATCCGGGATTAAACGTTCCCGTATTTAAAACGCCCCAGCCTTCTCCGTCACGTATAAACCTGTTTATATCAAAGGCTTTTCCCTTCCTGATGCGGTAAAGCACGGCAGGCAGACTTCCCGGACTCTCTCCCGAGGCGCCACTTTCAGAATCTCTCAAAGGCAGCAGAGGGGGCATCGCGCCCGCAAACGGTCCGTAGCCGATATACAGTACCTTCTCCCCGTACATTACGGGAATCATTGCCGTTATCCCCGCCGCGACAGCCGTTACACCCGTTCCGCCGTCACAGGAAAAAACGGCTATGGTGACTGGTCTTTCCTCCTCCCGGGAAAAGGGAATTTTTTCACCCGTTCTCTCACTTATAAGCTCCCCTATACGTTCCGCCGTTTCCCTCGCTCCTTCATAGGCATACAGCGCATTCTCACCGCCCGCATTCCGCGCAGAATCCCGATCGTATGTCAGTCTGATACAAATACATGAATCATCGGATTTCCAGTCTGATGAGATGTTTTTCTCCGTCACCTCATCATAGACACAAACATTGAACTTAAAGGACCGGCTGAAGCTTTCCGACAAAACTCCAACATCTGTGGCAGTTCTTATGTCAAGATTCCTGCTTACGGATGCGAGCCTTTCAGCAAACATATTCTGAAAGTCAGGGTCAGCCAGACTAACATAAATTATATTCTTATACATAATCTGCCACTTCCTTCGTGGTAACATCATACTCCGCAGGAAGGCGCGTGTCAATATATTTTTGTAAATTTAGGGATTTTTTTACAAATTGTTTCCTTTTTCCCATACAATTAATATGGCAGGATTTTTGCACAATTTGTCTCAGGCGCCCGGCAATCCGGCTCATTTTGTTTGACAAAGATTTCAACGGGATATAGAATAGACTTGTTGAATTTTTTGTTACTTGAAACCGGAGGTCAAAATACAAGATGAAAAGAGTTTTTTCCGGCGTCCAGCCTACCGGCAATATACACCTTGGAAACTACCTGGGAGCTCTTAAACAGTTTGTGGAGCTTCAGGATGATCACCAGTGCATATACTGCATCGTCGACCTTCACGCCATCACGGTTCCTCAGGATCCGAAGGCGCTGAAGGAGCACATCCTCGACGTAGCTTCCCTCTATCTTGCCGTAGGAGTGGATCCTTCCAAATCCATAGTTTTTGTTCAGTCTGACGTTCCCGGCCACGTGGAGCTTTCCTGGGTTCTCACATGCTGCGCCAACACAGGCGAGCTTTTCAGAATGACTCAGTTCAAGGCAAAGAGCCACAACAGGGAATCCGCGCCGGCAGGGCTTCTCACCTATCCTGTTCTCATGGCGGCCGACATACTACTTTACGATACGGACATCGTTCCTGTCGGAAACGACCAGAAGCAGCACATTGAGCTTACGAGAGACCTGGCCATAAGGGTGAATAACACGAGAAAGAAAACCTTTGTGGTTCCAGAAGGAAGATACATGAAGGAGGGCGCAAGAATCATGGCCCTCGACGATCCTACCCAGAAGATGAGCAAATCTACCGAAAACATTCACAGCAGAATCTCTCTCCTCGACGAGCCGTCAAAGATTAAAAAATCCATTATGAGAGCCACCACCGATTCCGACGGCGTGATAAGATTCGATCCCGAAAACAAGCCGGGAATAAGCAACCTGCTGAACATATACAGTGTTCTTTCGGGAAGAACTATAGACGATATAACTGCGGAATACGACGGACGCGGCTACGGTGATTTCAAGAAGGATCTCGTTGAGATAACCGTCGATGCTCTCGCTCCGATAAAGAGCCGCTATGAAGAAATAAGAAATTCCGGAGAGCTTAAGACAATACTGAAGGACGGAAGCGAAAAAGCAAATGCCATCGCCGAAAAGACCATGAAGAGAGTAAAAGAGAACTTCGGACTGGGTCTTTAAACAATAAAAGCGCATTAGAAAAGAGGGTAATGAAGCTGAATGCTCACTACCCTCTGTTTTTTACCTTATATCCTGAAAGTGCCTTTCTATTCCCTCGAAGAACCTTGCTATGTGGATTCCGTCCACCAGAGCGTGGTTGCAGAGAATGGTAACCGGTATGACGTACTTTCCGTTCTCCTCCCTGTACTTTCCCCACACTATCCTCGGCGTGCTGTCCGCCGGATGAGGCAGCGGCTGGAACACGTCGTTATATGAAATCCACGGAACCGAAGAGATAAAAAACATCTCGTCCCTGTAGTCTCCGTCCTCGATGCTCGGGTTTTCCACGGCCTTTCTCTGCTCCTCCTGCGCGTAAGGAAGAAACTCGTCAAACGGCTTATCGCAGCCCAGTATGCAGTAGCAGTACGTGGAATCGGGAAGAGCCACGGTGTAGCCGGCGTCGCAGTATTCGTACTCGACTATCTTATCTCTGTTCTCCCCTGTAATTCTCTGCCTCAGCTCTGGAACGTCGTTGGCGGCCCTTATGACGCAGTAGAAAAACGACAGAAAGAAAGGCAGTTCCTTCTCCCTCAGTGTTTTCATAAAATCCGTAATGTCCACGTCCGCCGTGACCCCTCCGTAGGGAATCGCAAATCCGGAAAAGTATCTGAAGTGATCGATTCTCGGATATTTTTCCATATCTATGTTTCTGTAATTTCTCATTAAATTTCTCCCGTCAATATATTATCATGAATTTCATAAATTTATCCGCAGATATTATACAATACTGCCGCCTCTTTCAGCAACTCCTCTTTATCGTTGCGGATTCTGTCGTCCAGCACCTCTTCAAGTAGCTCGTCCAGAATTCTTCCCATTACCCTTCCCTGCGGTATTCCCGCTTCCATAAGGTCCCTTCCGCTTACAGCAAGCTGCTTTTTGCTGACGCAGTCCTTTCTGTCAATGATGTCCTTCGCCCTCTTTTCGACTTTGAGCCAGTGACGTCCCTCGTCCTCCGACGGCTTTCCCGTGGCTATGCCGTCTGCGCGCTTCAGCTCAAGGAGCGTGAAGAACTGCTCCTCTCCCAGCTTTCCTAATGCCCTTCTTACGGCTTTATCCGTGTCCTCCACCTGGCGGTGGTGATTCTTCACGAGAAGCTTCACTCTTCTTCTCGTTTCTCCGTCCGATTTCAGGCGGGCAAGGATTTCTCCCGCCTTTTCCTCTCCGATCTCGGCGTGGCCGTAGAAATGGCCTTCTCCGTCGTCTCCCAGGGTAAAGCAGTCGGGCTTTCCTATATCGTGAAAGAGCGCAGCCATTCTGATAACCGGCTCAGGCCTTACGTTTTCCATGGCTCTCACCATATGCTCGTATACGTCGTACAGGTGAAAGCTGCTTCTCTGGTCAAAGCCCGAGCAGATTTCAAGCTCCGGTATTATCTCAAAGAATACCTCCCTGTACTTTCTTAAAATCCCGCCTGCACCTTTACCGCATATGAGCCTCGTAAACTCCGAATAAATCCTCTCCCTGCTGATATTCTCAAGGAGCTTTCGGCACGACAGAACGGCCTCCGAAGTTTTCTCGTCCAGCTCAAAACCGTAAGTCGCTGCAAATCTCAGTGCTCTCATGATTCTGAGCCCGTCTTCCCTGAACCGCTTTTCCCCATCGCCAACGGCCCTGATTATCCCCTTTTCAAGGTCGTCTGTTCCGCCGAAGTAATCCTTTACTCCGTCCTCGCCGAGAGCCATGGCGTTTATCGTAAAGTCCCGCCTTGAAAGGTCGTCCCTAAGGCTCGACGTAAATCTTACCTTCTCCGGGTGTCTGTTATCCTTATACTCTCCGTCAACTCTGTAGGTGGTGATCTCCACCGGACCTGCTCCCGAAAGGGCCGTGACCGTACCGTGCTTAAGTCCCGTTCCGAAAGTCTTTACGCCTTTTGATTCGAGAATTCTCACGGTGTCTTCAGGCAGAGCCGACGTCGTCACATCAAAATCCGAAGGCTCTCTGCCAAGAATCATGTCCCTGACGCATCCGCCCACCACACAGGCCTCATAGCCTTCGCCTTTTAAAATGTCTATAAAGTTCCTCACGTCCTCGGGAACGAGGCGCCAAAGGGAGCTTGCCCCGGGTTTTCTCATGGTCTTCCTCTCCGTTTCACGCACGCAAAAACCGCGCTGTACTTATATTATACAGTGCGGTTTCATTTTTGGAAATCGTTTTTACATCATTACGTTTTCCGTTCTCGGATCGTAGCCCGCCTTCTTCAGGCTGTTTATGATCTTCGTCTTGTGCTCCGTTCCGAAAGCCTCTATGGTAATGGTCAGCTCCACCGCCGCGGACCTGTTTATGCTTACGAACTGGTTGTGGTCGAGGCGCACAACGTTGCCCTGCTCTTCCGCTATGAGGGACGCAACCCTGACAAGCTCGCCCGGTTTATCCGGAAGGAGAACGGAAATGGTGAATATCCTGTCTCTTGCGATGAGTCCGTGCTGTATTACGGAAGACATGGTGATTATGTCCATGTTGCCGCCGCTTAGGATGGAGACCACTTTCTTGCCCCTGGCCTTAAGGTGCTTTAAGGCGGCAACGGTGAGAAGTCCCGAATTTTCCACCACCATCTTGTGGTTTTCAACCATATCCAGATACGCTACGATGAGCTCCTCGTCCTCCACGGTTATGATGTCGTCGATATTCTTCTGAAGGTAAGGGAAAATAACGCTTCCCGGAGTTTTTACCGCCGTGCCGTCAGCAATGGTGTTCACGTTCGGCAGAGTAACGGGCTTTCCCGCCTCAAAGGACGCCTTTAGGCAGGCGGCTCCCGCAGGCTCCACACCTATGACCTTTATCTTCGGGTTCAGCATTTTGGCGAGAGTGGAAACGCCGGTAGCAAGTCCTCCTCCGCCTACCGGAACCAGAATATAGTCCACCAGAGGCAGCTCCTTGACTATCTCCATGGCTATGGTCCCCTGGCCCGTCGCAACGTCCGGATCGTCAAAAGGCGGAATGAAGGTATATCCCTTTTCCTCTGCCAGCTTCATGGCATAGGCCGCCGATTCGTCGTAGACGTCTCCCTTCAGGATTACCTCTGCCCCGTAGCTCTTCGTGCGATTGACCTTCATGAGAGGAGTCGTTGCAGGCATGACTATCACTGCCTTGCAGCCGTAAGCCTTTGCCGCATAGGCGACGCCCTGGGCGTGGTTTCCGGCAGACGCCGCAATCAGTCCCTTTGACCTTTCCTCGTCGGTGAGAGTGCTTATCTTATAGTAGGCTCCTCTTATCTTGTATGCGCCCGTCTTCTGCATATTTTCAGGCTTAAGGTACACCTTGTTGCCCGTGGTGTCGCTGAAGTAGTCGCTGTATGTAAGGGGTGTCTCTATGGCCACCTTCTTTACAACCTCGGTGGCCTTCTCAAAGTCGTTTAATATCAGCATGTCCTATTCCTCCATTACCGCGCCCTTGCATGACGGAGCGACCATCTTGGAATATCTGTAGAGCCAGCCGCTCTTCACGTTAGGCTCCCTCGGAACGTAGGTTTTTCTTCTCTCGGCGAATTCCTCTTCGGTCACTCTGGCGTTGACTTTGGAGTTCGGAATATCTATATCGACAATGTCGCCTTCCCTGAGAAGTCCTATTTCGCCGCCGCTTGCAGCTTCCGGACATACGTGGCCTATGGAGGCTCCGCGGCTTGCGCCGCTGAATCTGCCGTCTGTTATGAGAGCGACCGTCTTGTCCAGCTTCATTCCGGCGAGAGCACTGGTAGGATTGAGCATCTCTCTCATGCCCGGACCTCCCTTGGGTCCCTCGTACCTTATTACAACCACGTCTCCGTCGACAATCCTGCCGTTGTAAATTGCGTCTATGGCGTCCTCTTCACAGTCGAATACCCTTGCAGGGCCGCTGTGAGTGAGCATTTCCTCGGCAACGGCGCTCTTCTTTACCACGCAGCCTTCCCTTGCGATATTTCCCCAGAGAATCGCAAGGCCGCCCGTGGAGCTGTACGGATTTTCGGCAGGTCTCATGGCTTCGGAATTCAGGCTACCCTTGCCCTTAATGTTTTCTCCCACGGTCTTGCCGTTTGCCGTCATCAGCGATGTGTCTATGAGGCCCAGTTTGTTAAGCTCTGCAAGAACTCCCTGAACGCCTCCCGCATTGTTAAGGTCGTGCATGTGTGTGCCTCCTGCAGGAGCCAGGTGGCACAGGTTAGGAGTCTTTCCGCTCATCTCGTTGAAAAGCTCCAGATCCAGCTCCACGCCGGCCTCGTGAGCTATAGCGAGAAGATGCAGAACGCTGTTTGAAGAGCATCCCAGGGCCATATCGCAGGCGAGAGCGTTTCTTATGGACTTCTCGTTTACTATGTCTCTGGACTTTATGTCCTTTTCAACCAGATCCATAATCGCCATTCCCGCATGCTTTGCTATCATTATTCTTCCGCTGTGGACGGCGGGAACCGTTCCGTTGCCCGGAAGGGCGATTCCCAGCGCCTCGCAGAGACAGTTCATGCTGTTTGCCGTGTACATGCCGGAACACGAACCGCATCCCGGACAGGTGTTCTGCTCGTATTCCAGAAGCCCCTCGTCGTCTATTATATCCGCTTTTCTGGCTCCTACTGCTTCAAACATCTTGGAAAGAGACGTCTCAACGCCGTCAACCAGTCCGCTCATCATCGGGCCTCCCGAGCATACCACCGTAGGTATGTTAAGTCTTAAAGCTCCCATGAGCATTCCCGGAACTATCTTGTCGCAGTTGGGAACCAGAACCAGGCCGTCCAGCTGGTGGGCGTTGGCCATGGTCTCCACACTGTCTGCTATGAGCTCGCGGCTTGCAAGGGAATACTTCATTCCGATATGTCCCATTGCGATTCCGTCACACACGCCTATGGCCGGAATCATTATAGGGGTTCCTCCTGCCATTCTGACTCCGGCCTTCACCGCATCTGCAACCTTGTCCAGGTGGATGTGTCCGGGAACTATTTCGCTGTGAGCCGAAACCACTCCGATAAGCGGTCTCTCCAGCTCCTCTTTAGTGTAACCCATAGCGTAAAAAAGGCTTCTCATGGGAGCCTTTTCTACGCCTTTGGTTACGTTATCGCTTCGTCTTGCCATAATCATAACCTCACTGTCTTTTATTTCTTAAGCCAGCTCATCATCTCTCTGAGCTCTTTTCCCGTCTCGCAGAGAGGATGGCTTGCTTCCTTTGCTCTCGTTGCAAGGAATCTTGCCTTTCCGCCTGCGTTGAATTCCTGAATGAATTCGCTTGCGAACGTTCCGTCCTGAATCTCGGAGAGAACCTGCTTCATTTCCTTTCTGGTATCCTCGGTGATGATTCTCTTTCCCGTTCTGTAGTCTCCGTATTCTGCAGTGTTGGAGATGGAGTATCTCATCTTGTCGAAGCCGCCTTCGTTGATAAGGTCTACTATGAGCTTCATCTCGTGGATGCACTCAAAGTATGCCATTTCAGGCTCGTATCCCGCTTCTACCAGCGTATCGAATCCTGCTTTCATCAGCTCGCATACTCCGCCGCAGAGAACTGCCTGCTCGCCGAAGAGGTCTGTCTCTGTCTCTTCCTTGAATGTGGTCTCGAGAATTCCGGCTCTGCCTGCGCCGATTCCGGAAGCGTATGCAAGAGCGTAGTCCTTTGCTTTTCCAGAAGCGTCCTGATATACGGCGATAAGGGAAGGAACTCCCTTTCCTTCTACGTACTGGCTTCTTACGGTGTGTCCCGGTCCCTTAGGAGCGACCATGATTACATCGATATCCTTCTGAGGGATAATCTGCTTAAAGTGAATGTTGAAGCCGTGAGCGAACATGAGGACGTTGCCTTCCTTCATGTGCTTCTCAATCTGCTCTTTATATATCTTTGCCTGAAGTTCGTCAGGAGTCAGGATCATTACGACATCGCCGGCCTCAGCAGCCTCTTCAATTCCCATAACAGGAATGCCTGCAGCCTCTGCCTTCTTTGCATGGGCGGAACCCGGTCTCAGACCTACGACAACGTCCATTCCGCTGTCCTTAAGGTTCATTGCATGGGCATGGCCCTGGCTTCCAAAACCGATGATGGCAATCTTCTTTCCGTCCAGTAATCCTAAATTGCAGTCCTGATCGTAATACTTTTTAATCATTTTTCTCGTCTCCTTCTTTTTAAATAGATTTTATGTTGATTTAAATCATTCGCTCTGTCTGGTGTTCGTCTCGAGACCCGTGATTCCCGTTCTGCACACCTCTGCTATATCGTAGTCCGCCATAACGTCCATGAAGCCGTTGAGCTTTTCAGGAGTTCCCGTAAGCTCGATTATAAGGCTTTCCTTGGAAAGATCCACGATCTTGGCTCTGTAGATATCGGTAATCTCCTTGATCTCGCTGCGCTGCTCCTTGTCGGCGTTCACCTTCAGCAGGAGAAGCTCCCTGTACAGGCTGTTCTCCCTGTTCATTATCATGATGCTCTTTACAACCTCAAGCTTTTCTGTCTGGGTTATAATCTGCTGCATGGAACGCTCCGTAGCGCTGAACACTATGGTTATTCTCGAAAGGGTCGGATCGTTGGTCGCCGACACCGTAAGAGAGTCGATGTTGAAGCCTCTCCGTCCGAACATGCTTACAACTCTGTTAAGAACGTTCGCCTGGTTCAGTACGAGGATGCTCACTATTTCTTTTTTAAGCGGTATATACATATTGCCATCCTCCTTATACTGTAATCATGTCGTCTACGCTCTTGCCGCTCGGAATCATCGGAAGAACTCTTTCCTCCCTGGATATGATGCACTCTATCCAGACAGGTCCGTCCTCCTTGAGGGCTTTCTCAAAGGCTGCCTTAAACTCCTCCGGGGTCTCCGCCCTGAAGCCTTTGGCGCCTATGCCCTCCGCCAGCTTCACATAATCGGTCTTTCTCTCCGGGGTGGTACTGGAATATCTCTTTTCATAGAACAAAGTCTGCCACTGGTAAACCATTCCCAGAACCTGATTGTTCATGATGACCGTTATGATAGGAAGCTTCTCGCTTACCGCCGTGCAGCCTTCGTTGAAGTTCATGTGAAAAGATCCGTCGCCGGTTATGTGAATAACCCTGTCCTCCGGACATCCTATCTTGGCCCCTATGGCCGCCCCGTAACCGTATCCCATGGTTCCGAGGCCTCCGCTGGTGAGGAACTTCTTAGCCTTGTGGTGCTTTATGAACTGGGCCGCCCACATCTGATGCTGGCCTACGTCGGTAACGTAAATGGTGTTTTCGTCGGTCATATCGCATATGGCATGGATAACCTCCGCAGGATGGAGCTTGCAGTGAGCGTCCTTGTAAACGCGGTCCTTGTTCTTCCAGCCGCCTACTCTCTCGTTCCACTCCGCGCGCTTCTTCTCCTCAACGTACGGAAGGATTCTGGTGAGAAAGTCCTTTATGTCGCCGACGCAGCATTTGTCTATTTCTACGTTCTTATTGATTTCGCTCTTGTCAATGTCAACCTGTATGATCTTCGCACGGCGGGCGAATTTCTCCGGATTAAGTGCCACCCTGTCGCTGAATCTGGCACCCAGTGCGATGACCAAATCTGCCTGATCTATTGCTCTGTTCGCCGCCACCGAGCCGTGCATTCCAACCATTCCCAGGTCGTGAGGATTATCGCATCCTATGACTCCTGCGGCCATCAGCGTGTGAACCACCGGTATATCCGCCTTTTCAATGAGCTCCTCAAGCTCCCTGCATGCATCGGAGGAAACAACGCCGCCTCCTATGTAGCACACGGGCTTTTCGGCCGCGTTTATATACCTTACCATTGCCGCCATGTCTTCTCTTTCCATCTTAGGAAGCGGCTTTAAAGGAAGGGGCTCCTTTCTCTCGTATTCTGTCATATCAGAAGACGCATCTTTCGTAATATCTACGAGAACCGGACCCTTTCTTCCGCTTTCGGCTATCTTAAAAGCCTCTCTCAGAGTGTCCGCAAGATCTTCCACATGGTTTACAAAGAAGTTATGCTTGGTTATGGACATGGTTATGCCGGTAATGCAGACCTCCTGGAATGCGTCCCTTCCTATGAGATGGTCCGGTACATTGGACGTTATCGCAACCATGGGAATACTGTCCATGTAGGCTGTCGCTATACCCGTAACCAGGTTGGTTGCTCCCGGGCCGCTGGTGGCGAAAACCACTCCCGTCTTTCCCGTCGCTCTCGTGTATCCGTCTGCCGCATGGGCTGCGCCCTGCTCGTGGGCGGTGAGAACGTGCCTGATTCTATCCTTATTCTTATAAAGCTCGTCATAGACGTTAAGAGCCGCTCCGCCCGGATAGCCGAAGACCGTGTCTACTCCGTGCTCGGCGAGAACCTCTATGACGATCTGTGAACCTGTCAGTTTCATAAGTCTCTTCCTTCTAACTAAAACATTCAAGTGTCATTGACAAAAGCTGTAACTTACCCATGGTGTATCTGTTTTCCACCATATGTTTCTATTATAGACTTGCAATGATAAATGTCAACACTTTTTGTGTTTCAAAACAAAAAAATCTTATTTTGTTTTGTAAAAAGCACAATAAATTTTATTGACAAAAGGTGCGCCTTACGTTATATTATTATGGTAATTAAAGATGCGTTGAAGGGAATAAATCCGGGACGTCCCGTCTCAGAGAGAAGCCGCCCAGGTGAAAGGCTTTACGGGAACCCTGATGTCTCACCCCCGAGCAGATTTTAAAACGAGTGGGCGCACTAGCGCCAAGAAGAGTGGTACCGCGGACATAATTCGCCTCTTCAGCATTTGCTGGAGAGGTTTTTTTAACGGTTTCTACATATTATATATATGTCCCCTGCCGCCATAATCATATTTTCAATCGGAGGTCAATCTTAAAATGAAAAACTACGAGAAGTACAGAATCGGCTACTACAATCCTCCTGCACCGTGCGGAAAGTGGATGGAAAAGGATCACATCGACAAGGCCCCCATCTGGTGCAGCGTAGACTTGCGAGACGGAAATCAGGCTCTTATCGTTCCCATGAGTCTTGAGGAAAAGCTAAGCTTCTTCGATTTTCTTGTTAAGATAGGTTTTAAAGAAATAGAAGTGGGATTTCCCGCAGCTTCGGAGACGGAATACGAGTTCGTCAGAAAGCTGATTGAGGAGAACAGAATTCCGGACGACGTCACCATTCAGGTTCTCACCCAGTCCAGAAAGCACATAATAGATAAGACGTTCGAAGCGTTAAAGGGCGTAAAGCACGCCATAGTCCACCTCTACAACTCCACATCATTCGCTCAGAGGCAGCAGGTGTTCAGAGCTTCCGAGGAGGAAATCATACAGATTGCAAAGGACGGAGCCGTTCTCATAAACGAGTACGCCGCGAAAAATCCCGAGTCCGATTTCAGGTTCGAGTATTCTCCGGAAAGCTTCACCGGAACCGAGATGGAGTTTGCCGCCAGGATATGCAACGAGGTCATAGACATATGGAAGCCGACGGCCGACAGGAAGGTAATAATCAATCTTCCAGCCACGGTGGAAATGTCGCTGCCTCACGTGTTTGCAAACCAGATAGAGTACATGTGCAATCATCTTCACTGCAGAGAGAACGTCATCGTTTCCCTTCACCCTCATAACGACAGAGGAACAGGCGTGGCCGATGCCGAGCTCGGAATCCTTGCAGGAGGCGACCGCATAGAGGGCACCCTTTTCGGAAACGGTGAGCGTACGGGAAACGTTGATATAGTTACCCTGGCCATGAATATGTTCACTCACGGAGTCGACCCGCAGCTGGATTTTTCCGACATGCCTTCCGTAGTGGACGCCTACGAGACGTACACCGGAATGAAGGTAAGTCCTCGCCAGCCGTACGGCGGAAGTCTGGTGTTCGCGGCCTTCTCCGGCTCACATCAGGACGCCATCGCAAAGGGCATGAAGTGGCGTGAAGAGATGGATCCTTCAAAGTGGACCGTTCCTTACCTGCCTCTCGACCCTCACGACGTTGGAAGAGAATACGACGGCGACGTTATCAGGATAAACAGCCAGTCCGGCAAAGGCGGCGTAGCGTATATCCTGGAGCACAACTTCGGATTTGACATTCCTAAGGCCATGCGCTCCGAGGTTGGCTACATGATGAAGGAGATATCCGACCACAACCACGAAGAGCTGGAGCCTCAGGAGATATATGACGCCTTTGCGAAGGAGTATATAAACGACTTTGACCCTCTCGACATTACGGACGCTACCTTCGGTCACCTTTCCTCCACTAAAGAAGAGGACGACAGCAGCGTAAGCGTAAAGATGAGAGTGGTAATAAACGACGAGGTCTTCCATCTGGACGCCGAAGGAAACGGCCGTCTTGATGCAGTCAGCAACGCTCTGAAAAAGACCAACTACCACTTCGACTATAAGTTCATAACATATTCGGAGCACGCCATCAGTGCGGATTCCAACTCCAAGGCCGCTTCCTACGTCTGCATAGCCGACGTAAACGGAAACACCTACTGGGGAGTGGGAACGCACACGGACATTATACTGGCCTCCGTTAACGCTCTGGTCAGCGCGCTTAACAGAATGAACAAGAAGATTCACTTCATTAAAAAGTAAGTATACATAAGGAGGAAATTATCATGGGAATGACGATGACCCAGAAGATTCTGGCCGCCCACGCGGGGCTGGAATCCGTTAAAGCCGGACAGCTTATCATGGCTGATCTGGATATGGTTTTAGCCAACGATATAACGGGACCCGTATCCATTGCGGAATTTGACGGCGCAGGTTTTGACGGCGTATTCGATAAATCGAAGGTATCCCTTGTCATGGACCACTTTGTTCCAAACAAGGACATCAAGAGCGCCGAGCAGTGCAAAGCATGCAGAACCTTTGCAAAGAGATTCGACATCGACAACTTCTACGACGTGGGAGAAATGGGCATAGAACACGCCCTTCTTCCGGAAAAAGGCCTTGTCATTCCGGGAGACGCGGTAATCGGCGCAGATTCCCACACGTGTACGTACGGGGCCTTAGGCGCATTTTCGACGGGAGTCGGCTCCACAGACCTTGCCGCAGGCATGGCAACGGGTCAGGCATGGTTCAAGGTTCCTTCAGCGATTAAGTTCAATCTTACGGGAAAGCTTGGTAAATGCGTAAGCGGCAAAGACGTGATACTTCACATCATAGGCATGATAGGCGTTGACGGGGCTCTCTATAAATCTATGGAATTCACAGGTCCGGGCGTTGCGTCCCTTTCCATGGACGACCGCCTTTGCATAGCCAACATGGCCATAGAGGCCGGCGGCAAAAACGGCATTTTCCCTGTGGACGACGTCACGAAAGAATACGTGAAATCCCGCACGGACAGAGAATTCACAGTGTATGAAGCCGATGAGGACGCCGAGTACGATGAGGTTTACGAAATCGATTTATCCGAAATAAAGCCGACCGTATCCTTCCCTCACCTTCCTGAAAACACGAGAACCATAGACGAGGTGGGCGACGTTGCCATCGATCAGGTTGTAATAGGCTCGTGCACCAACGGACGCCTTTCCGACATGGCCGCAGCCGCCGAAATCCTGAAGGGACGCCATATCGCAAAAGGCGTTCGCGGAATAGTTATCCCGGCCACCCAGCACATCTACAAGGAGTGCATACGCCTCGGATACATCGACACGTTCATCGACGCCGGCTGCATCGTTTCAACCCCTACATGCGGACCGTGTCTCGGCGGATACATGGGAATCCTTGCCGACGGCGAACGGTGCGTTTCCACCACCAACAGAAATTTCGTAGGAAGAATGGGTCACACCGGCTCCGAAGTCTACCTGGCAAGCCCTGCGGTAGCAGCAGCTTCAGCCGTAGCAGGTAAAATTGCAGACCCGAGAAGTTTATAAGGAGGAAACCATGGACGCTAAAGGAAGAGTACATAAATATCAGGACAACGTCGATACGGACGTAATCATTCCCGCAAGATACCTGAACACCAAGGATCACGCTGAGCTCGCCTCCCACTGCATGGAGGACATAGATCCGGAATTTGTAAAGAACGTCAAGCCGGGAGACATAATCGTGGCAGGAGAAAACTTCGGCTGCGGCTCCTCCCGTGAGCACGCGCCTATAGCAATCAAAGCAAGCGGCGTAAGCTGCGTAATAGCCACCACCTTTGCGAGAATCTTCTACCGCAACGCCATAAACATCGGACTTCCTATTCTGGAGTGTCCGGAAGCGAGCAAAGGAATTGACGACGGCGACCAGGTTGAGGTGGACTTCTCAAAGGGTGAAATCAGAAACGTTACGAAAAATGAAACGTACACTGCAGCCCCTTTCCCTGAGTTCATCAGAGGAATCATAAACGCAGGCGGGCTCATGGCAAGCATTAAGGAGAGAAAATAATGGAATACAACATAGCAGTAATAAAGGGAGACGGCATCGGCCCGGAGGTGGTTGATGCCGCCACCTCGGTTTTAGATAAAGTCGGCGAGAAATACGGACACAGCTTCAGGTACGAATACGTGCTCGCAGGCGGCGCCGCCATAGACCAGGTCGGCGAGTGCCTCCCTTCCGAAACGGTAAGGATATGCAAAGAGAGCGACGGTGTCCTCTTAGGCGCCGTGGGCGGTCCAAAGTGGGACGACGTACCCGGTGACCAGCGTCCCGAGAGAGCTCTCCTGGGGCTCAGAAAAGAACTGGGACTTTACGCCAACCTGCGCCCCGCAATGGTCTTTGACGAACTTTCGGCAGCTTCCCCTCTCAAGGCGGAAATCATAGCGGGCGGTCTCGACATTCTTGTGGTAAGAGAGCTTACCGGCGGAATATACTTCGGCGAGCGCGCAACAAAAGAAACACCGGAAGGTCTCGTGGCCTACGACGTGGAGAAATACTCCGAGGGAGAAATCCGCCGCATCGCAAAGACTGCCTTTGATATGGCGATGAAGAGAAACAGACACGTAACCAGCGTGGATAAGGCCAACGTTTTAGACAGTTCCAGACTCTGGAGAAAAATCGTGGCAGAGGTTGCAGAGGAATATCCTGAAGTCGCCCTCGACAACATGTACGTGGATAACGCCGCAATGCAGCTTGTCAGAAACCCGAAGCAGTTCGACGTAATACTAACAAGCAATATCTTCGGAGACATTCTCTCCGATGAGGCCAGCCAGATAACCGGCTCCATCGGAATGCTCCCTTCCGCCAGCCTTGCGGACGGAAACTTCGGAATGTACGAACCCGTACACGGTTCCGCTCCCGATATTGCAGGAAAGAATATAGCCAATCCCCTTGCGACGATTCTTTCAGTCGCCATGATGCTGAGATACACTCTGGGCCTTTCCGATGAAGCGGACGCCATAGAAAAGGCCGTAGACCAATTCCTTAAAAAGGGATACAGGACCTTCGACATAGCAGGCGGCGGCGATACTCCGCTGGGAACCAGAGAGACGGGAGAAAAGGTTGCAGAACTGGTGGGGTAATTCTTAAGAAAAATTAAGGGTTTAAGCCCTTGATTTTTAGGCATTTTCCTATATAATCTTATAGGTGACGTTAAAAATCGTTTCATCTATATATATTAAAAGGGGATTATGTCTTAAATGAGAAGTACGAATACTAAAAAATCCAATACACCCAGGCTTATAGGAACTATTATCGTTTTAATAGTTCTTATTTGCGTTACGGGAGTTTTTCTGTTCAACCTGTTCAGAACCAATAAGAAGGCTGACTACGCCGTATCCGTCGTTAAAGAAAATGTGACTGCAGTATCGGAGTTCAATTACTCTACCGTAGCAGACGTGGAGAAGAAGATTGAAGAATACGAGGCCTCCCGTTCCGGCGGCGGCACTCAGCAGACCGGCCCCGACTACAGGAAGATTTTCAGAGGCAGCGTCGTTCTCGGAGACTCTATCACCGACGGTCTTTCCGTATACGGTTATCTGGGCTCGGATCAGGTGTTCTGTGCTATCGGAGGTTCCGTGATGAACAGTTCCGATATGTTCGCCCAGGCTGCTGCAATGTACCCTAAGAATGCATTTTTCAGCTACGGTATGAACGACCTGGGAATGTATAACGGTAACGAAGATCTCTTCATCGAGCAGTATCAGGCTTTGCTAGAAAACTTCATGAAGACCACACCTGACACTAAGATCTTTATCAACTCCATATCCAAGCCGTCCGATGCCAAAATCGAAAGCGGCGGATACTTCTACAAGTGGGAGGATTACAACAAGGCAATAAAGAAGATGTGCAAGAAGCTTGACATTGAATATATAGACAACACCTCTATCCTGAAGGAGCACCCTGAGTTCTATGCAGGAGACGGCGTTCACGTGAGCACCGACTACTACCCTATCTGGCTGGAGAACATGATGGAAAAGGCGGGATTAGAGTAAATGGAAGGTATAATCAAGAAAGTAGTATTCGGGCTGATTCTTCTGGCGTTTCTTTTCTATGTTTACTCCGATCAGAACGCCAAAGACGTCTCCATGGATAAGATAAAAGAGGCCCTTGTTAAGGACGAAGCCGTTGCAGCCATGGAGGAAGGCACGGCAAGAGATGTAATGCACTACTTCGGCATAGATGTAAACAGCTACGAAGGGGTTATCTACTTCAAGGGGACCGAAGCCCTAAGCGTCAACGAGCTTCTCATCGTCAAGGGATCGAGCCGCGATGCGGTATCCCCTGTTCGCGACGCTATTGATTCGAGAGTCGACGCGCAGATAAAGACCTTTGAAGGATACGGGCCCGAGCAGGTGGCCCTCTTAAACGACCATATAGTATTTCAGAAGGGAAACTACATCTTCTACTGCACCGACGGGCAGAGCGGAAGAATAGCGGAGGAATTCAGGGATGTTATTTAGCAGTATATTTTTCATATTTTATTTTCTGCCTGTGGTGCTGTTCCTCTACTATGCCGTACCTAAGAAGGCAAAAAACACTGTGCTCCTTATTGCCAGCATTATCTTCTACAGCTGGGGGGAGCCTGTTTACGTGTTCCTGATGATCTTCTCCGCCATCTTCAACTACTTTATGGCAATCGATATCACCAGAGAGAAGAAAAAGGGAAAGAAGGCCACGCTAATTTTCACCGTGGTGATGAATCTTCTCATTCTGGGATTCTTTAAATACTACGGCTTCCTTTTGGATACAGTAGGCGCACTCTTTGGCATAAACATCAACTACACGCCGCTGCCTCTTCCTATAGGTATATCCTTCTATACCTTCCAGGCCATGAGCTATATCTTCGACGTTTACAGAAACAACGTGAAGGTTCAGATAAACCCTTTGAAATTCACCCTGTACCTGAGCCTTTTCCCTCAGCTAATCGCAGGCCCTATAGTAAAGTACAAGGACGTTGCCGAGCAGCTGGATAACAGAGTGATAAACCTCGATCTCATCGGTCAGGGAGTACTGAGATTCATAATAGGTCTCGGCAAAAAGGTAATACTTGCAAACAGTCTGGGCGCCCTCTTTGAGACAGTAAGAGCCCTGGATTCCGATATGTCTGTTCTGGCCGCATGGCTGGGAATCGCAGCCTACACCCTGCAGATATACTTCGACTTCAGCGGATATTCGGATATGGCCATAGGTCTTGGAAAAATGATGGGCTTCCATTTCATGGAGAACTTCAACTACCCTTACGTTTCCAAATCCATAACCGAGTTCTGGAGAAGATGGCACATCTCCCTCAGCACCTGGTTCAGAGAATACGTTTACATTCCTCTGGGAGGAAACCGTGTAAAAGTTCACCGCCACATAATAAACCTCCTCATAGTATGGGGGCTTACCGGTCTCTGGCACGGCGCAAGCTGGAACTTTGTAGCGTGGGGTCTGTACTACGGAGTCCTGCTCATTTTAGAGAAATACGTCTTCGGAAAATATATGGAAAAAACGCCCGTATGGGTACGTCACATATATACCATGGTTATCGTCATGATCGGATGGGTGTTCTTCAGCATAGAATCCATCTCCGAAGCCGGCGGATACCTTGCCGATATGTTCTTCCTGGGCGGCGAACCTGTCATCAACAGCGAGTTCATATACCTTTTGAGGACAAACCTGCTTATGGTACTCATCGCGTCCATATGCGCAGGACCGAGACCGTACAGAAAGTTCATGGAGCTTTTGAACCGCATACCCGTTCTGGGCATGGTTCTTCTCTTCGGACTTTTCATCATAACCATAGCGTTTCTCATATTCTCCAGCTATAATCCGTTCCTGTACTTCAGGTTCTAAGGACTTCGCATAAGGGATATTGTTATTACGAAGGGAAAAAATATGAAGAAAACAACTTCCGCTCTCATGGGAACCGTCTTTCTGGTAATACTCATGGCGGTATTCATTGCAAATATAATAATTCCGGATAAGAAAAACTCCGATGAAGAAAACCGTGTGCTTCAGCAGCTTCCTTCCTTTTCCGTTTCGGCCTACAAGGAAGGCCGTTTCGAGTCAAAGATTGAAGACTACGCCAGCGACCAGTTCATACTGCGTAACGGATTCATCAGGCTTAAAACAGCCGCAGACACCGCTCTCGGCGGCCTTGAGTCCAACGGAGTATACAGGTGCCGGGACAGCTATCTCATGGAGGACATCACCGTTCCCACAAAGGACGTAAAGGAGAGCAACACTTCCGCCCTCACCGCGTTCAAAGAGGCCAACCCTGACCTGAAGATGTATTTTCTCCTCGCGCCTAACGCTGCGAATATTTTGTCGGACAAGCTTCCTATAGCCGTCAGCACGGCGAACCAGAACAAATACATGGACGACTTCTTTGAGACCGTGGAGTCCTTAGGCATCACGCCTATAGACGTTCGCGACACCTTTAAAGAAGCAAAGAAAGATACTCAGCTCTACTACCGCACCGACCACCACTGGACCACAGACGGCGCATACCTGGCCTTCGAGCAGGTCAACTCGGTTATGGAGCTTGGCAACAAAGTCACCTACACCGATTACGCCGTTAAGAACGACTTCAGAGGCACCCTCGCCTCAAAGAGCGGCTTCGTAAACGGAATGGACGACGCCATCAAGATCTATCTTCCGGCTGAGGATTCCGAAGGCTACGAAAACAGCGTAATCTACTACAGCGACACCAAGGAGAAAACCACCCAGTTCTACCAGGTGGACAGCCTTGACACAAAGGACGCATACACCGTATTCGGCGGCAGCAACCACCCTATGTATACGGTAAGGACGCCCCTTGATACGGACAGACATCTCCTTCTCATAAAGGACTCCTACGCCAACAGCATGGTGCCGTTCCTGTCCCAGTGCTTCAGCGAAATAGTCGTAGTAGATCCGAGATACTTCTACGACAACATCCAGGACATCATATCGTCCGAATCCGTCACCGATGTGCTGTTCCTCTACAACGCCAACACCTTCTTCGCCGACATGAGCCTTGAGATGATGGTGGAATAAAATATAATAATTCAGCGGCAGCCGCGTTCCATGCGCATACTGCCGCTTTTGTATTTTCTGATTCAAATCAAGAATCGTGCTTGAAACGTAATGTGTTTAGCGTTATAATAGCGTTACAAGGAGGTATGTGTCATGTCTAAGACCGCAACATTAAATCTCAGAATCGATCCGGATGTAAAAGAACGCGCGGAGGATGTACTCTCCAGATTAGGCGTTCCCATGTCCACCGCGATAAACGTGTACCTTACTCAGATTTCCCTTACAGGAAGCATACCGTTCAGAATTGCCCTGCCGGAAGCCCCTGATGAGCTTAACGCCGATCTCATGTCACCTGAGCAGCTCTATTCAGAATTGATGAAAGGCGTGGAGGATGCAGAAAAAGGCAGACTAAAGGTCGCCGAAGACGTTCTTAATCAGTTTTATAAAGGCAGTGACGAATAAGATGTACAAAGTATGGATTTCATCAAAGGCCGAATCAGATCTGAAAAACATATATGAATACATCGCCTGTAAGCTTATGTCTCCTGACAGCGCACGGCGACAGTGCGCGAATATTTCTGCCCTGATCAGCCGTTTGAACTTCTTTCCGGAAGGATACCAGCTTCTTGATTTGAGGCTGACAGTTCCTTTCAGACGTGCGTTAGCAGGCAATTATTCAATCATATATTACATTTCAGGAGATGACGTCATTATATCCAGAATACTGTACAGCAGGTCGGATATAAAAGAGAAATTAGAAAAACTAAATCTATAACATATTTTTTAGATGGAAGGATATGCCGGCTTCTTCCTTTGCGTGGGAAGCCGGCACAGTTTCAAAGCATACCGATTACTATTTGAGGAGCATCGGTTTTTTGCGTGGTGATAATGCAGTCTGAATTCAGGGCATTTCGTATAAAAACTCTATAAATGTTGATTCCCTGTAAGAATGAGAATCCGAGCACGCAGAACCTCCATGCGAGCTTAGGAGCATGATATGTTTTCACGCATTCTCTCCTATCCCAGCTTCTCTTCCCACTCTTTTTCTCTGAATCCGGTGAGAACGAAGTCGTCTCCTACGACCAGAGGTCTTTTAACCAGCATTCCGTCAGTCGCAAGGAGAGCGTACTGTTCGTCCTCAGACATGGTCGGAAGCTTTTTGGAAAGCTCCATTTCCCTGTATATCATTCCGCTGGTATTGAAAAACTTCTTAAGGGGAAGGCCGCTGAGCCGATGGTACGCTCTAAGTTCCTCCTCGCCCGGATGCTGCTCCTTTATATCGAGGAGCTCGTACTTTATTCCGCGTTCATCGAGCCACGCCAGGGCTTTCTTACATGTGGAGCATCTTGAATAGCAGTAAATCTTCATTTGACCTGTCCTCCTGTATCGGGTGGAGAAAATCCTTTCCGGACGTTTCGCCTCTCCTGAACTGCTGCTCTGCCGCAGCAACCAGATGTCTCATGAGTATTGCTGTCGTCACGCTGCCCACTCCTCCCGGAACAGGTGTCGCAGCGCGGCATATCCTCCCCGCAGCCTCAAAATCGGCGTCTCCACGCATCTTTCCTTCAGAATCGAAGTTGATTCCGACGTCTACTATAACCTGCTTTTCCGTCATCATATCCTCCGTAACCGCATCGATCTTTCCTGCCGCCGTTACGATTATATCGGCTTCCCTGCACGCCTGCCTTAATGTATCCGCAGGCGTCTTTGAGTGACAGACGGTGACGGTGGCGTTTTCTCTCATAAGCATAAGGGCCGCAGGTCTTCCTATGACCATGCTTCTTCCTATGACTACGGCTCTTCTGCCCGAAATCTCCACGCCGTAGTGCTTTAAAATCTCCATGGCGCTTTCTGCGGTGCAAGGGCAAAAACCCTCACCTCTCACAAAGAACCGGGCCAGGGAAGCGTCCGAGGTGCAGTCCACGTCCTTTTCCGGAGATATGGCGTTCCTGATTCTGTCTCCGTCGAATTTTGCCGGCAAAGGCTGCAAAAGCAGAATCCCGTGAATTCCCGCGTTTTCGTTCAGAGACTGAATTACGGAAATCACATCGTCCTCTTCCATATCCTCGGGGCATGTAAACTTTTCCGCCTGAACGCCTACGGATTTCGCTTTTTTTATCGCTCCGTTCTCGTAGGCTATATCCCCCGGGTTGTTTCCCACCCTCACTATGGCGAGAGTTGGCACTATATTCTGCTCGTAGAGGGGAATAAGTCTCTCTCTTATCTCTCCCTCCACAGCTTCGGATACCGGTTTTCCTTTCAGAATTTCCATATATGCGACTCCTAAATATTTCTCAAGTTTTTATACACCATGCCGTAGACTTCGTCGGCCCGCACGGTGTATTCGTTCAAAAGGCCTTCGGCCTCTTCTTCAAGCTTAACTGCAGATTCCCTGTCCTTCATCATCTTCGTATTTATAAAGACGTTTAAAGACGCCGCCTGCAGCGCCGATTTGGCCAGAATTGCGCCGCATCCCGCATCGCTTACGGCAAGGCGGCTTCCCTTTACCGCAAACTCACCGCACAGGTCTATGACGCGGCAGCAGCAGCGCATCATTTCAATAGGAGCTTTGCAGGCTTTTCTCAGGGCATTTTCCATAATTCGGCCTTTCTCTTCTCTTTCGGCTTCCGTCTCTGACGGCATACCGTAAGCCTCTGACAAAGGCTGAAACCCTTCCGCGTCCTCGTCTATCAGGGAAAGAAGCCTGTCCTTTAAGGCGAGAGCTTCTTTCATCAAAGCCTGAATATCCTCTTCCACGTCCGCATACTTTTTCTTGCCCGCAGTGAGAGAACCGACCATAGCGCCTAAAGAGGCTCCGGCGGCGCCTGCAAGAGCCGCCGCGCCGCCTCCGCCCGGAACCGGAGCTTTAGATCCCAGCTCCGTCATAAATTCAGTTATCCGTTTTTCCCTTATCAGGTCTGCAGACCTTCCGCTCTCTGCAGTCTTTGTCCCGTTATCAGTCATATTAAAACAGTCCCGTAATCCTTCCGTCGTTATCAACGTCGATGTTCTCTGCCGCAGGAACCTTAGGAAGTCCCGGCATCGTCATAATATCTCCAGTCTTTACCACTATGAATCCTGCGCCTGCATCGATCTTGAGATCCTTTACGGTAATCTTAAAACCCTTCGGCGCGCCCTTAAGCTCAGGTCTGTCGGAGAAGCTGTACTGAGTCTTCGCCATGCAGACAGGAACGTCGTTAAAGCCCAGATCTTCCAGCTCTTTAAGCTGTTTTTCGGCCTTCGACTCGAACACTACGCCGTCTGCATGATAAATCTTCGTGGCAACGGCCTCTATCTTTTCCTTTATGGATATGTCCAGCGGATATACGAAGTGGAAGTCGTTCTTCTCCTCGCAGAGCCTTACTACCTCACGGGCAAGATCCGTTCCCCCTGCTCCGCCTTCTGCCCATACGCGGCTCAGCACCACGTTTACACCAAGTGCCTTACACTTTTCCTCTACCATCTTAACCTCGGCTTCGGTATCGGTCGGGAACTCGTTGATTGCAACAACGGCAGGAAGACCGAAGTGCTTCGTCACGTTTTCCACATGCTGAAGCAGGTTAGGAAGTCCCGCTTCGAGAGCCGTCAGGTTTTCCTCATTTAAATCTTCCTTCTTAACTCCGCCGTGATACTTAAGGGCTCTTACCGTAGCCACTATTACGCATGCCGACGGAGTGAGACCGGCCTTGCGGCACTTTATATCCACGAACTTCTCCGCGCCCAGGTCTGCGGCAAATCCTGCCTCCGTTACGACGTAGTCGGCAAGCTTAAGGGCAGCCTTTGTCGCTACGATGGAGTTGCAGCCGTGGGCGATGTTGGCGAAAGGTCCGCCGTGAACGAACACCGGGGTGTTTTCAAGAGTCTGAACCAGGTTAGGCTTTATGGCGTCCTTGAGGAGCGCCGCAGCCGCACCTTCGGCCTTTATCTGTGAAACTGTCACCGGTTCTCCCGAATAGGTGTATCCTAAGACGATTCTGCCCAGCTTATCCTTAAGGTCGGATATGTCTTTTGAGAGGCAGAGAATAGCCATGATTTCGCTGGCAACGGTAATCTCGAAGCCGTCCTCTCTCGGAACTCCGTTGGCCTTTCCGCCCAGGCCCGATACGATAAAGCGGAGCTGTCTGTCGTTCATATCCACCGCGCGCTTCCACGTTATCCTTCTCGGATCTATTCCCAGCTTGTTTCCCTGCTGAATGTGATTGTCGAGCATGGCAGCAATTAGGTTGTTGGCGGCGCCTATGGCGTGGAAATCTCCGGTAAAGTGCAGGTTTATATCCTCCATCGGAACTACCTGCGCATGGCCGCCTCCCGCAGCGCCGCCTTTGATTCCGAAAACAGGACCGAGAGACGGCTCCCTCAAAGCCGCAATTACGTTTTTGCCGATTTTAGAAAGAGCGTCCGTAAGTCCAACGGAAGTGGTGGTCTTTCCCTCCCCCGCCGGAGTCGGTGAAACGGCCGTAACCAGTATCAGCTTGCCGTCAGGTCTGTCCTTCAGATCCTCGATGATACGGTTATCCACTTTCGCCTTGTACTTTCCGTACTGCTCCAGATACTTCTCATCAACGCCGGCCTTCTCTGCGATTTCTCTTATGTCGGCCATTTTCGCGCTCTGCGCGATTTCGATGTCGCTCTTAAATTCCATTTTACCGCTCCTTTAAATCAAGCTTCGTAAGGAAGCTTCTCCTGTGTATAGGTGTAATCCCAAGCCTCTCAATTCCCTCGTAGTGAGCCTTCGTTCCGTAGCCCTTGTTACTTGCAAAGGCGTATCCCGGATACTCGTTTTCATATTCTATCATCAGGTGGTCTCTGGTGACCTTGGCGAGAATGGACGCCGCCGCCACCGACACGCTCTTCTGATCTCCCTTTATGAGGGAAAGCTGTTCCTTTCCCAGATCTTCTATCCTCACGGCGTCGAATATGACGAAATCTATACTCTCGCCCTGCTCCGACTTCAGCATTTCGTCGGCCTTCGCCACAGCCTCCTTCATCGCAAGCTTTGTGGCTTCGAGAATGTTTATCTCATCTATCACATCAGAGCCGGCGCTTCCTATGCCCCAGGCCAGTGCTTTTTCCTTTATCTCATCAAAGAGCGCTTCCCTCTTTTTTTCGGAAAGCTTCTTGGAATCGTCCACTCCAAGCACGTCAAAATCTGCGGAAAGTACGGCGCAGGCTGCTACCACAGGCCCGGCAAGAGGCCCTCTTCCTACCTCGTCTACCCCGGCTATATACTTAAAACCGCGACTTCCTATTTCCTCTTCGTACGCCTTCATCTCCATAAGGCGCAGCCGCAGCTTCTCTTCTCTCTCCGCCTTAGTCATCTCCGTCCTCCCCGGCTTCCGCCTCTTCGGCTACGGGCGCAGGTTCAAGGGTTATTCTGCCTATTTTAGCGCTTCTGAATTCGTCGAGAACCGTTCTTGCACACCTGTCGTAGTCCATACGCTTTCCCGGCCTTATGAATCCCCGCTTTAAACAGATTGACTCCATGGTCTCAAGAGGCGTCCCGCATATTCCGTCGATACCGTATCTTTCGCAGAGCATCTGCGGATACCTTTCCGAAAGAACCCCTATGAGCTCCAGAGCGAGGCTTGCAGTGTCCATAATCTCGTCCTTGATGCTTCCGCAGAATGCCAGGTTCAACCCGGTTTCGGGATCCTCGAACTTAGGCCACAGTATTCCCGGCGTGTCCAGAAGCTGCATGCCGTTTTTAAGAGATAGCCACTGCTTTCCTCTGGTGACTCCCGGTCTGTCTCCCGTCTGAGCGCTCTTCTTTCCCGTAAGCCTGTTTATGAGGGAGGATTTCCCCACGTTGGGAACGCCCACTATCATCATTCTGAGTGGCTTCTTTACCGCTCTCGCTTCATTCTTTCGGTTCTGCTCCTTCTCTAAAAGCCTTATAAGTCCGTTTACTCCGGCTCCCTTCATGCAGTTCATCGATATTACGAGAGCGCCGGACTTTGAAAAGACCTTCTCCCATTTCCTGTTTTCCGCCTCGTCCGAAAGGTCGCTTTTATTTAAGACTATGATCCTGTCCTTTCCCGAAACAAGCTCGTCTATGATGGGATTTCTGCTTGAAACGGGAATTCTCCCGTCGATTACCTCTATTACCAGATCGACCAGCTTCAGGTTCTCCTGTATAAGCTCTCTGGTCTTTTTCATATGCCCCGGGTACCAGTTGATGTTACCCACGCTGCCGCCTTTGGTGTTAGACATGATTTCTCCTTTTCTACCCTTTTATTTTACCACAGTCCGGCCCTTTTCGGAACGAAAAAAAGCGACTCCGAAAAGGAATCGCTATTCTATGGTCTCACCCGGGTAAACTATCTTCTTCACCCACTCCTTCTTTATTTCCCAGATGTTGCCGCAGACGTTCCAGATGCTCCAGTTATCGATCTTAAACGCCCTCTTCCAGCTTTCCCTGATTCTCTCCTCCTCCTCGGGGAACATTCCCTTGTACTTACCCGACATTATCTCAAATCCGCTGGAGATTCCCAGCTTCTTAATGTGCTCATCGTAGGCCTTCTGATCCTCTTCGTCCTCCGGCAGGTATATCTGATTCAGGACGTAGTCCCACTTCAGGTCGTCAAAATAGATAACCCTGCTTTCCGGGATGTCGAGGACGTATACGACCGTTCCGGGTATTGGCTTCAGACAGTTTTCTCTGCTTATGGAGCACCATATGGGCGCATGAACGTCGTCAGGCTTGGGAAGGTACTTCACGGCCTCCTCCGTAAACCAGTCGTAGCACTTGAGAAAAAAAGGCGCAATATCGCCGAAATGAAGCTGAACGTAAAGTCTGTTGTTGATTATCCTGCCGTTTCTCTCCAGCTGAGAAACCGTCTTGTCGTTCTGCCTCGTGTAGAGTCTTACTGTCTTTTCCTCCACGTCTTTCCTCCCTCAAAATCTGCAGCCTTTTCACGGCGCAAAAAGCCAAAAGGAAGACATACTCCGGCGGAGTGTCTTCCTTCTCGTTTCGATTAGTCTCTTGTCTTAATCTTGGCTGCCTTACCGGTTCTGCCGCGCATGTAGTTGAGTCTTGCTCTTCTAACCTTACCGCGTCTGATAACGTCGATCTTCTCAACCCATGGTGAATGGATAGGGAATGTCTTCTCAACGCCTACGCCGGATGCAATTCTTCTAACGGTGAAAGTCTTAGCGATTCCGCCGTTCTGGATCTTCAGAACGAATCCTTCGAAATTCTGGATTCTCTCTCTGTTTCCTTCCTTAATTTTAACGTGAACCCTTACGGTGTCTCCAACGTTAAATGCAGGGACATCTTCCTTCAGATAATCCTGTGCAACTGAATCTAAAATATTCATTGTCTGGTATCCTCCTTCCCTCCAAGACGTTCGTGCTGCCAATTTCCTTATTCCCGCAAGCAGAGGACCGCCCGTAATATTTAAAACAAAATGTCTACTTCACATAGAACGGTGATATTATACCACAGCAGGCCTTGCGATGCAAGCAGAAATTCAGGTGAATCAGGCCCTCAGGCGTATACCCGCCCCGCAGCTGACCATTCCCTTAATAATACTTTTTCAGAAAATCTCCTACGCTGAACACCGTAGGATCACTCGGAAAATGCTTCAGGTTTCCGGTTATGAGTTTTGCGTTGCACTGTCTGGCTACCTCATAAAACTTTTTGTCCGCCTCATCTGTGAATTCTGTATCGACCGGCTCAGCCAAAACAGATACGCCTTCGATTCGTATATAATCAAGTAATGCATCAACTTCACCGTGAGAAAACTTGAATTTCGGGCGCATCAGAACTTCCCGGTATTCATTTATAATCCGGTAATCATAGCACGGTGTCAGACGTCCTGTTAACATCATACTTATAATCTTTGCAGGTGCGCCGTTTCTTAACCAGATAGCCGACACAAGCACATTCGTGTCAATTACAACTTTCATACTAATCTCCCTGGCGGGCAGCCTGTATTTCCGCTTCTATTTCCTCATCACTCATATATCCGTTTTCTGCTGCTCTCATACGCATAGAGTTGAAAGCTATCGTTGCTTTAGCCTGTCTGACTGCCTTTAAGGTCTCTTCAAAATCACCGTCGGCAATATCCACAAGTATGGCTGTCGGTTTCCCGTTGTTTGTTATAACAGCCTCTCCGTCAACGGCAAGGTTTTCCCATATGGTCTTTGGCGTCGTTCTCAAATCTCGAACACTGTAAAAATTCATGGTATCCCTCCTTTTTGTTGACAATATTATACTACATTGTCAACGTATTGTGCAACCGCTTATGCTTCTCTAAAACGCCTCTATGGCCCGCTTAAGCGTCCCTGCGTCCGTTATCTGATTCACGCTGCCGCGAAAGGCTGCGCTTCCGGGGGCGCCCTTAAGGTACCAGCCGACGAATTTTCTCATTTCCCGAACGGCTCCGTACTCTCCTTTAAGCTCGGTCATCATATCGAGCTGTTCCAGCATGACCTGCTTCTTCTCTTCAAGGGTGGGAAGGATATATTCTTCCCCTTTCCACGCAGCCTTAAGCTGACTGAAAATCCACGGATTTCCTAAAGCTGCCCGTCCTATCATGACGAAATCGCACCCCGTCTCCTCCATCATCGAAAGGGCCGACTTTCCGTCCGTCACATCGCCGTTTCCGATTACGGGAATGTTTACCGCCTTCTTTACGTCTGCGATTACGCCCCAGTCGGCGCTTCCGCTGTAATACTGCTCCCTCGTTCTGCCGTGAACGGCTACCGCTGCGGCTCCGCCTGCCTCTATGGCTTTTGCGACCTCTACAGCATTTAAAGACGACGAGTCAAAGCCTGCACGTATCTTTGCCGTAACCGGCTTATCAGTCGCCTTTGTCATGGCGGAAATTATCCTGTACACCAGGTCAGGATTTTTCATAAGGGCGCTTCCCTCGCCGTTTTTCACTATCTTTGGAACCGGGCAGCCCATGTTCACGTCGAGGATTATGTTATCCCTTTCCTCAAGCTCTCTTGCGGCGTAGGCCATGATTTCCGGGTCGCTTCCGAAAATCTGATAGGCCGTAGGCTTTTCGTCCTCGTAAACATACAGAAGCTGCTCTGTTTTTTTGTCGTTGTAGTACAGTCCCTTTGCGCTCACCATCTCCGAATATACCAAAGCCGCCCCGAACCGTCTGCAAAGTCTGCGGTAGGGGGCGTCTGTAACTCCGGCAAGAGGCGCTGCAAAAAAGGGATTATCAAGTTCGATATTTCCTATTTTCAGCATCTGTTACCTTTCTAAACCTGTTCGTCGCACTTTTTGTGCCTGGTGTTTTTTCTGTTTTTCTCGTAAATAATCTCAAGCCCTTCGAGAGTGAGCATTTTGTCCACGTAGTCGATACAGTCGACGCCGCTGTCGATAAGTGTGGAAAGTCCGCCTGTGGAAACCACTAAAGGCTCCTTGCCGCTTCCGCAGATTTCCTTAAGCTCCTCCTTCATCCTTCTGACTATGTAATCGACCATTCCCATGTGACCGTATACAAGTCCCGACTGCATGCTCTGAATCGTGTTCTTGCATATGGTAAGACCCGGTTCCTCCAGTTCCACCTTAGGAAGCTTGGACGTCTTTTCAAAGAGTGCCTCCGAGGAAATCTTAAGTCCCGGAGCTATAGTTCCTCCCAGGTATTCCGCCTTGTCGGTAACCGCGCAGAATGTGGTTGCCGTACCGAAATCCAGTATGATCAGCGGGCCTCCGTATTTGTGAAATGCCGCCACGGCGTTTACTATTCTGTCTGCGCCCACCTGCTTCGGATTGTCATACTTCACTATGAGGCCGGTCTTTACGCCCGACTCCACCACTATGGCTCTCTTGTTGAAGTACTTCATTGAAAGATGCTGCAGCGTGAACAGCACCGAAGGAACTACGGTGGATATGATTATATCGTCTATATCCTCCATCTTAAGGCCTTCGAACTGAAAGAGCTGGTTCACGATCATGCCGTACTCGTCGGCGCTCTTGTTGGTGTCGGTTTCGATTCTCCAGTTGGTAAGCAACTCTCTGTCTTTGAATACTCCAAGTACGATGTTGCTGTTTCCCACGTCAAAAGCTAATAACATTTGTTCTCCTTTAATTAACTACGCGTTCAAGACGCTTAAGGGCAAGGGCAATGGTAAGTCCCGGAATTACCCTGTTTCCGGTGATTTCCGCCCCCAGAACCTCGTTGATCTTCTTAAGCCTGTACTGTACGGTGTTGGTATGGATACCCATGAATTCCGACGTCTTTCCGCTGTTCATTCCTGCGTCCAGTACGAAGGTCTCCAGAGTGTCCAGAAGCTGACGGGCCTTGTTTTCTCCCATCTCCTTGCCGAAAGGCTCTAAAAGCTCAACGTAGTTCTTCTTTATATATCCTCCCTGCACCTGAATGTTGATGCAGTTTGAAGCCAGAACAAGTTCATACTTTGTAAATACTCTCTTAAACGGGAACACGCTTTCCACAAAGGTCCACGTCTCGGATATGAGCTTGAATGCGTCGGCGGCGCCTTCTATTCCGTCTATTCCGGTGCAGTGGAATATCCTGACGCCCTTGTTGCCTTCCTTCAGTTTATCGTAGAGCTTAAGGCAGGTCAGCTTACCGCTTCCTTCCTCTCCGTCTCTGCCTTCTCTTATGATGATTCCGTACGTCTCTTCGCCCTCAAATATCCTTAAAACCTCGTAGTTTTCCTCTTCCTCAAATTCCGAGATGGTGTCCCTGCACATCTCGCCGTCTATGCCTTTGGCGTAGAAAACGCTGACCATAGAGGCCGGATCAATGTTCATCTCGTCCTTTAAGGAGTATGCCAGAGACTTGTTTCCTCTCATGAGGGCTTTGATAAACTCCGACTTCACGTCTCTTTCAGGCGTAAACTTCCACATTCCCGCCGCAAGTTCGATTATCTCGGCAAGCTTTGTCAGCTCTCCGGCGGAGTAGTTGTCCTCGTTATCCACGATGAGCATGAAGTACTTTTCCCGTCCGATGCTTATGGTGCCCCAGTACGTGAGGACACCGTCCACGTCTACCATGGAGTATATTCCCGATTTCTCAGGCTTTCTTTCCTTTATCTTTCTCACCGCGTCGGATACCGTAATCCTGTGTCTCGTCTCTATGACGAGTATCGGATTGAAGTCCTTTGAAAGGAGCACTGCCTGAAATTCGTTGTTTACGGCAGCTTCTCTCAGCGCCGTCTGAAAGCTGGTGTACTTCTCAAAATTGAGAAGGTGATATATGGTGTTGTTTATGAGGCTGTTCTTGAAGTTGTCGCCGTAGAGCAGCTTGTCCATGACCTGCTCTATGGCGTCCGAATACTGGCTTTCATTTCCGTTAGGTATGAGTATGAGGGGAAGAGCCATAGACTCCGCCGCTTCTAAAACATCGGTATCTGCCGCCGTTATTCCGTTTTTCGCATGAAACACCACTAGGGCGCTTATGCCGCACTTGGCAAGCTCCCTTACAACTTCAGTCTGGAGAGCTTCGTTTCCCTTCATTCCGTAAAAGGACGTAAGCACCATCTGCTCTCTGACTCCGTTATTGTTGATAGCCGTCTTCAGGTCCGTAGCGTCCATGACGGACACGGAGCGAACCCTGTTCGAAAGTCCGCGTTTTCCCGCCGCTACTATGGACGGATTAAAAGCGTCAAGCTTCAGGCAATCGCCTACAGTAGTCTTCATAACAATACCTCACAAAACCTTCCGGATTCCGCAGTCTGCCAATCTACTTTACGTCGTTATCCGCGGAATCGTCTTTCCTGCCGTCGTCATCGCCGTCCGGATTCTCCTGATCTTCTTCTCTGTCCTCCGAATGGCTGTGCTTATAGCTTTCTGTCAGCGGTCTGGTCAGTACCCCGTCTCCCTCTTCATTCATGTAGTCGGTGTCGTACTTTGCCAGCTCTTCCTTAAGCCTCTCCTCTTCTTCCTTGCGGAGACGCTCGTTTTCCGCCGCTTCCTCGGCATTTCTCTGTCTTATCTTCTCTTCCTGCTCTCTCACCTGCTCGGCAAGACCCTCAGCGTCTATTTCGCCCGTATAGAGAGCTTCGAACTGCTCACCGTCGAGGGTTTCAACGGCCAGAAGAGCCTGAGCCACTCTCTCCAGTCTTTCCATGTTCTCGCTGATGATATTCTTCGTCTCGTCAAAGGCTCCGTCGATGATTCTTCTCACCTCGTGGTCTATTTCGGAGGCAACGCTTTCGGAGAAGTTCTGTCTCGTGGAGAAATCTCTTCCCAGGAACACCTCGTCGGAGCTGCTGTAATTAACAGGTCCTATCTTCTCGCTGAAGCCATACTTGGTCACCATGTCTCGGGCTATTTCCGTCGCCCTCATGATGTCGTTGCTGGCTCCGGTGCTTATGTCGTCCAAAGTCAGCAGCTCTGCCACACGTCCTCCGAGGAGGTGCTTTATGGCGTTTATCATGCTGCCCCTGGTCTCGTATGCCTTGTCCTTTTCAGGAAGCTGCATGGTGAAGCCTCCCGCCATTCCTCTCGGAATGATGGTGATCTGGTGAACGGGATCCGAGCCCGGCAGGCTTCTCATCACTATGGCGTGTCCCGCCTCGTGGTAAGCGGTAAGCTTTCTCTCTTCCTCGCTTATGACTCTGCTCTTCTTTGCAGGGCCCGCTATAACCTTGGTGGTGGCTTCCTCTATCTCTTCCATTCTTATCTTAAGGCCGTTTCTCCTCGCCGTGATGAGAGCCGCTTCGTTGAGAAGGTTTTCAAGGTCGGCTGGGGTAAATCCCGGAGTACGCCTTGCGATGATTTCAGGGGATACCTCGTCCGCAAGAGGCTTGTCCTTGGAGTGAACTCTTATTATCTCCTCACGTCCCTTGACGTCGGGAACGCCTATTACAATCTGTCTGTCGAATCTGCCCGGTCTTAAGAGGGCCGGGTCTAAAACGTCAGGTCTGTTGGTAGCCGCAAGGATTATGATTCCGGAGTTCTCACCGAAACCGTCCATTTCAACGAGTAGCTGGTTAAGGGTCTGCTCTCTCTCGTCGTTTCCGCCTCCGAGACCTGCGCCTCTCTTTCTTCCCACGGCGTCTATCTCGTCAATAAACACGATGCACGGCGCATTTTTCTTCGCCTGGTCAAAGAGGTCACGTACGCGGGAAGCTCCCACTCCGACGAACATTTCTACAAAATCCGAACCGCTTATGGTGAAGAACGGAACTCCCGCTTCACCCGCCGTCGCTCTGGAAACGTAGGTCTTTCCCGTTCCCGGAGGGCCCACAAGAAGAACGCCCTTCGGAATTCTGGCTCCAACCTCTCTGTATTTTCTCGGATCCTTGAGGAAATCCACGATTTCCATAAGTTCCTCTTTTTCTTCCTTAAGTCCGGCAACGTCGTCGAAAGTTATCCTCTTACCGTCGCCTTTATAGAGTCTCGCCTTGCTCTTTCCGAAGGAAAAGGCCTTTCCGTTTCCGCCCTGATTCATCATCAGATAGAACAGGAATCCCAGAGCGACCACCATTATAATGGTAGGAAGGAGATTCAGGATTACGGAAGTCGACTTCGGCGTATCGGTATCAAGCTCCAGCTTCCCCTCCTCCATCTGAGGGAAGATATAGGTCTGTTCCAGATAGCTTATTTCCGTAAGGTAAGGAGCGTAGGCGTAAACCACCTCCGCAGAGGCTCCGCTTTCCTTCTCCTTCTGGCTCTGCTTCAGAGTACCGGTAAGCTTGGTATCGGTAATGTTTATCTTCGAAAACTCCTCTTCCGCCAGATATTCCGTAAACTTGGAAAAAGTAACCTGCCGCATTTCCGCTTCGCCCGTACCCCTGTAGAAGAGAGCGGCTACCACGATAACGGCAAAGATTACCAGATATATGGTTATATTCTTAGCAAACTTTTTCAATGTGGGTTTTTCCTCCTGTATTACAAGTTACAAATTTTCGCCTAAGGAATTTGTTATTCAGCACAAAACAGTCTTATAATTGTATCATATCACTGTGTTGATTTCAATATAAATGACCTTTTTTGTGGAATCGTCCGGCTTATAGCATGCCGTATACCTGACTGTTTTGTCGTCCGTCACTACGGCAAGCACCTCGCTTCCGCAGGCGGTGACTCTCACCTTATCCCGCAGAGCCTTCGGAACCTTCATATCGACGAGAAGATTCTGTATCTTCTTCCTGCCGCCTCCCTTTATCCTTATAAAATCTCCCGGCCTTCTCTCCCTCGTTAAAACCCGGTTCTCCCAGCCGTCCCCGAACGCTTCTGCCCCCTTGTCGTAGTCGCAGGCGCAGGGCTCGAAATCCGTCTTTTTACGCTGTTTACCCTCTTTCTCCGATGCAAACATCACGTCTTCATACATTCTGCACATGTAGAATCCGTGAGGAAGGTCGCTTCTCGCCGACGGACTGTCGCTTTCCAGAATGTCGTCCAGAGCCTTGTAGTGGGAAAATGCCAGATCCTGCCTCAGTCCTGTCCTTGCTAAGGCCGCCGCCATAATCCGCCGTCTCAGGGCCTGATGAACGTTTCTGAGGGCGTCTCCTTCTATGACGACCGAATATTCGTCACCTCTTACGACATGACTTTTCAAAAACTCCTCCGCCGCTCTCCTGAAGTAGTCTCTGTCCTCCGCCGCCGAAAGGGACAGCCTGAAAACGGCATCGCCTATATTCTCATTGAAATTCTCCGCCATAAACGGAATGAGCAGGTGCCGCACCCGGTTCCTCGTATATTCCGTCTCCCCGTTGGTGTGGTCTATGCACGGGTTCAGTCCGTTCTCCCTGCAGTATTCTTCAATATCCTTCTTTCTCACCGTAAGCAGCGGTCTTATGATTTTGTTCCCGTATTCGTCCGTTCGCGAAAAACTCATTCCTGCGAGTCCGTCGGTTCCCGAGCCGCGCATAAGGCGGAAAAGAACGGTCTCAACCTGGTCGTCGGCGTTCTGCGCGACGGCTATGCGGATTTTATCCCGGGAAATACCTTTCGCCACAAGATCCGCCGCAGCCTTTGCGTAGCTTTCATAGCGAAGAGCCCGTCCCGCTTCCTCGTCCGTCATGGCTTTCTCCACGGCCAGAGCGTGGCAGTCCGCCACAAAGGAAGCGCACTCCACGCCTCTTTCCCGGCAGAGATTTTCAACGTATGCCTGGTCTCTTTCCGCGGCTCCCGGCCTCAGCATGTGGTTTACGTGAACGGCGGAAAGAGTGAAGCCCTCTCTTTTCCTTTCTCCGTCCAAAACGTCAAAAAGACACACGGAATCAGGGCCCCCGGAGAGGCCTAAGATAACATGGTGTCCTTTTTCTATGAGATTATATTCTTCTATGGTTTTTAAAATTACTTCTCTGACCTTGTTCATCGATGCTATTTATCCGGTCCCAGTCTGCCGTCGTTATAGTGCTTCCGGCAAAGTGAGATGTACATGTCGTTTCCGCCGATTACCACCTGTTCGCCCTGCTTGACGAATTTGCCGTCGACAAGCCTTGCAACCATGGTCGCCTTCCTTCCGCACCAGCAGATGGTCTTTATCTCTTCTATCTTATCCGCATAGACCAGCATGTAGTACGACCCCTCGAAGAGCTCGTTCTTGAAGTCGTTTTTCAGTCCGTAAGCCAGCACCGGTACCTCGAAGCTGTCGACTATCTCCACCAGTTCCAGTACGTGATGCTTTTTAAGAAACTGACACTCGTCCACCAGGACGCAGTCTATGTGATGCTTTTCGTTTTCCTTTATGAAAAGCTCCAGAATATTGGTATCGTCGTTTATTGCTATGGCTTCCCGCTGAATTCCGATTCTCGACGTGATGATTCCCTCGCCGAACCTGTCGTCAACGGAAGGCGTCAGGGTCATAACAGTTTTTCCTCTTTCTTCGTAGTTGTATGCAACCTTTATCAGCTCTATGGACTTACCGGCGTTCATAGTGCTGTATCTGTAATATAACTGTGCCATATGTATTTTCCTCCGAAACAGTGATTCACAGTGTATTATACCATCTTACGGATTGTTTTTCAGCATATTTTTTATTTCCCTCAATCCCCCGAATTTAAAGGTTTATGCATTTTTCAATTGAAAATTTTCTGTTTATTTTCTATATTCTTATTGTGCTTAAGTTTGTATTATGGTATACTTTCAAAAGATAGGTTTATCTCTACTTCAACTTAATTAAGAAAGGAGAACTTCAGTTATGGACGAAAACAAGAAAGTCGTTCCTGATGCGGAACTGAAGGACGAAGCAGAACTTATCAAATCGGTAGAAGAGACTAAGATCCCTCAGCAGACCGAAGAGGTAAGAGCTCCACACCTTTATGAAGCTATTATTTCATTCCTCGGAATCGTAGTGGTAATGTCCATAGGTATCGTAATCTATGGCGTAGACCCTCACATTCCTATGTTCGTAGGCGTTATCATCGCCGCTCTCGTATCCATGAAGATAGGATACAAGTGGGCAGACATCGAAGGCATGATGATTCACGGAATCTCAATGGCAATGCAGGCCATCCTGATTCTCTGTATCGTAGGTATGATGGTAGGTGTATGGATCCTTTCCGGAACCATTCCGACCATGATCTACTACGGACTTAAGCTGTTATCGCCTTCCATATTCCTTATTGCAGCCGTACTCATCTGTTCCGTAACCTCCCTGGCTACGGGTACTTCCTGGGGAACCATGGGAACCATGGGACTTGCTCTTATGGGTATAGCTCAGGGTATGGGAATGCCTCTCGGCCCTACGGCAGGCGCTATCCTGGCCGGTGCATACTTCGGAGACAAATTATCACCGCTTTCCGATACCACCAACCTGGCTCCTGCAATGGCCGGTACCGACGTATTCACACACGTTAAGTACATGATCAAGGCAACAATGGTTGCATACATCATCGCGCTTATCTTCTTCGCAGTATACGGCTTCATGCACGCTACTTCCGGAAACGTGGATACTTCACAGGCAGACATTCTCATCAACGGTATTGCAGACAGCTTCAACGTAAATCCTGTTCTGCTCCTGCCGCCGCTGGTAGTAATACTTGCAATCGCCTTTAAGATGCCGGCTATTCCTGGTATCACCTTGGGCGTAATCACAGGCGCAATCCTGGCTCCTATTTTCCAGGGCAACCTGGCAATCTTCGACCCTGACAGTCTGGAGATCGACCACATTGGAGCAAACCTCGGAGACATACTCTCCATATCCAGAAACGGATTCGTAATGGCAACGGGAATTGAATCCCTCGATTCACTTCTCTCCACAGGCGGTCTTATGAATATGGCTTCCTCCATATTGATGACCGTAATGGCAATGATGTTCGGCGGTATCATGGAAGGTACTCATCAGCTGGAGACTATCGTAAACAGACTGCTGAAGCACATCCATAGCGGCCCTGCTCTTATCGGAGCAACCGAGGTTACCTGCATCGTTTCCAACACTGTAATGCCTGAGCAGTACATCTCCATTCTGGTACCTGGAAGAATGTTCGCACCTGCATACAGACAGATGGGTATCCACCCTAAGTGCCTGTCCAACGCACTTGAGTCTGCAGGTACAGTAACATCATGCCTGATCCCTTGGAACACCTGCGGCGTATATATTAAGTCAACCCTTAATATCGATCCTATTACCTGGATTCCATGGGCAGTATTCAACTACCTGATGCCTCTCGTAACATTCCTGATGGCATTCCCGAAGATCACCTGCACCAAGATGACTCCGGAAGAGCAGGAAAAGGCAGACAGAGGAGAACTGGTATAACCGGAGAAATTTATCAAAGTCAATTGACTTCATTGAAGTAGAATCGCTTATCAAATCTTCACAGAGAACCCGGCGGAACTTATCCGCCGGGTTCTTGCGTTATGCCGTATCTGTGATAAAATAGACGAAACATCTCTCGTATGAAAGGAGTATCTATGGCAGAGCACATAAACGAAAAACCTGTTTTAACAGAATCGGAAAACGGTCTGTGCCTTAAAGCAGGAGGCCTGACTCTGCGTCCGGATTTTGAGGACATGGCGCCAAGACTGAGACCTTCCAACCTGGGAGGTGAGATCATCGTAAAGGCTGCCAGGTTTAAAAACGCCGACTATCCCCTCATCGCCGTAGATGCGACGGCAGGACTTGGCGAGGATTCTCTTCTTCTTGCGGCCGCAGGCTTTACCGTGCACATGTACGAGAAAAATCCGGTCATATGGGCACTCCTCAGCGATGCTTTAACACGAGCTCTCGTTTCGGAAAATGCGGCCGTCAGAGAGGCTGCCTCACGGATGATCCTGCACTCGGGAGACAGCGTTGCTGCCATGAAAAGCATCGACTATACACCTGATCTTATACTTCTTGATCCAATGTTTCCGAAACGCCAGAAAACCGGCCTTATAAAAAAGAAATTCCAGCTCCTTCAGCAGCTGGAAAATCCGGCAGAAGACGAAAAACCGCTGCTTTTGGCAGCAATCGCGTGTCATCCGCATAAAATTATAATAAAACGACCGGCAAAAGGACCATATCTTGCCGGCCGCAAGCCGTCATACTCCATAAGGGGCGGCAATATCAGGTATGACTGTATCGTCCTTTAAATAAACTTTACAGCCGTGCCGTAGACTATCATCTCTGCCCCTCCGTCCAGCAGATCACAGGTGGAGTATCTGACGCCTATAATTGCGTCAGCCATAAGTGCCTCCGCCTCCTTCTGCATCTTGTCGGTGGCTGCGTTGACTGCTGTTTCCAAAAGATCCGTATAGCTTTTCAGTTCGCCGCCTACCACCGACTTGAGAGATGCGCCTATGTCCTTTACCATGTTCTTGCTGAAAACCGTCACTCCTCTTACCATTCCAAGCGTTTCAGACTTTTTACCCTCAATGTAACCTACCGTCGTCATTAACATCATTTAATCTCCTTTCCTTATCGTTACTATATTACTATAATTAAATGTAAACTGAAAATATTATCCTGCCATCTCGTTCCACATCTTCACGCCCTGCTTCCTTATAGCCGCATATAAGACAGCCGACAGAGCCGCAAACACTGCGGTCACTATGATGACGTACGCTCCTGCCCCTAATTCCGTCTTTCTTATGGCAAGGAAGTAGAGAACCACCGGCGCGATAGACGAAATCATCGCAATCATCACGGCAAGGAAGACCGACATGCTCTGCTTTACGGCCACCGCCTCGTTTATCCAGTCAAACTTAGGAAACCTGAGGTTTAAAAGGAGTCCCAGCAGCGCGAAAAATACGGTCATAACCACAGGATACACCACTGTCATAATCCTGCCGACAGCGTCCATACTGAGGGCAATTTCAAATATCACTGCGGAAAGCAGCAGGCACGGCAGACTTATGGCCACGTGAGCATACGCTTTTGTCATAAGAGCGTCGGACGGACGCACAGGCAGGGATTTCAGTATCCACATGGTCTTTCCCTCCACGGAAATGCTCGGCGCGGATATGGTTACCATAGATGCCAGAATTCCCAGGACGCCGCACACCGCAGCTCCCGCAAGGCTTCCGTCGGGATCGATAAGGGAAACAATCATCGAGATGTCGTCCTTTCTCATCTGATACCACACTATTGCCGCAACCACCGGCATGAACACCAGCCCTATTCCGGCGTTGAACATATACGAAGGGCTTCCGAAGAAATGGGTCATTTCCTTCTTTACGAGGGCGGCTTTCTGTCCGCTCACCTTCATGGCTTTGGCCTTGTATTCTATCCTCTTTCTTCCCCTGTTTGCCGTAGCGATTCTGATAAAGCTTGCGGAAATCAACCAGTAAACAACGGCGAAAGGCACCACTGCAAAGACTGCAAATATGGCAAAGCTTCCAAAGCTTCCTTCAAATATACCCATGCCCAGATGATAGAAAGGCGGCATGGCTTTTTTTATGGCATCGCCCACGGCCTCCCCGTTTTCCACCAGCACATTTATGTATTTCTGCCACATGAAGCACACGTACATATACGCGCCGAAGAGCACCACCATGAGAACGGTTATCACCGCATTCTTTCTCCTCATGCGGGAGCTTATGAGAGCTATAAGCCAGCCTGCCAGAGCCGAAACAGCCATTACCATAAACGGCAGCAGCAGAGCCGTAAGTATCAGAATCACAGCTCCCGAAAGACTTATACCGTTAGTGTATATGAATACCGCGGCTCCCGGAATGAGAACAATGAGCTCCATCACAAGGTTCAGCCCCAGAAGGGATACTATTCTCGACATGAGTATGTCACGCGGCCTTAAAGGCATGGCAAGAAGCATCTCGTTGTCCTTTGCCTCGAATATCTGATTCTGGGTGGCGAACACGCTTCCTATGAAACAGAGGAAGAAAATCATAAGTCCCATGAAGGCGAAATACAGCCAGCCAAGACCCATGACGATAAAGGCGTCGCATATTTTGTAGAATATGATTCCGAACAGCCCCAGAAATACCACAAGGACGTATATGGCAAGTATAGCGTAGAGAATTTTTGTGCCCTTTGTGGTCTTCTTCTTCGACCCCGAACCTAAGCCGGAAAGCAGGGCTTTTATTCTTATCTTAATAAGTGTCAGCAGCATGTCAGTCCCCCTACTTTTCCTCGTCAAGCTCTAAGAATACGCTCTCGAGGGATTCGTCCCCCTTGACGTCCTCCATGGTTCCTGATGCAACCAGTCTGCCCTGTTTTATTATGGCCACCTTGTCGCACAGCTTTTCCGCAACCTCGAGGACGTGGGTGGAGAAGAATATGGCCCCTCCCTCGTCGCAGTGCTTTCTCATCATCTGCTTCAGAATGTGGGCCGCCTTCGGGTCAAGTCCCACGAAAGGCTCGTCCATTATGATGAGCTCCGGCGAATGTATGAATGCCGCGATTATGGCAAGCTTCTGCTTCATACCGTGAGAGTATGCGCTTACGGGCTGGGCAAGGTCTGCTGTAATCTCAAAGATGTCCGCAAGCTCCTTTATCTTCGCCTCTCTCGTCTCCTTGTCAACACGGAAAACGTCGGCGATGAAATTCAGGTACTTTATTCCCGAAAGGAACTCGTAGAGATCCGGGTTGTCCGGGATATATGCCAGCTTTTTCTTGCAGGTCAGCGGATCGGCCTTTACGGAGGTTCCGTCTATGAAAATTTCTCCTTCGTCAAAAGCCAGTATGCCGCAGCAGGCTTTGATGGTCGTAGTCTTGCCGGCTCCGTTATGGCCGATAAAGCCGTATATCTCTCCCTTCTGTATGTGAAGAGACAGATCGTCCACGGCCTTCTTCTCTCCGTACTTCTTGGTCAGGTGTTCAATTCTAAGCATTTACTTTTCTCCTTTTCTCTTCTTTACACACTCGCTGAGCAGGTACTCTATCTGCCCGTTTATGGAACGGAAGTCCTCCTCCGCCCACGCTGCGATATCCTCCCACAGGGACGGCGAAAGCCGCAGAATAAGCTGCTTTCGCCCCTTCTCCTTTTGTTTTAAAGCCTTTTCCTTCTCCTTTATGTCGGCTTCCATTTTCTCCAGCTGAGCAAGCTTTTTCCGGAGCTTTTCCTCCCGTTCCAAAGCACCCCCCCAGTCCTGGTTATTTCTGTCATTCATTCAAATCTCCCCATCAGTAGATGCTGCCGCTGTTTACGACAGGCTGAGTGTCCTTTTCGGAGCAGAGCACTACCATGAGATTGGAAACCATGGCAGCCTTTCTCTCTTCGTCCAGGAATACCACTTCTTCTTCGCTTAATTTATCGATTGCCATCTTCACCATGCTTACGGCGCCTTCTACTATCTTGGTCCTGGCCGCAATTACCGCCGATGCCTGCTGGCGCTTCAGCATCGCAGCCGCAATCTCCTCGGCATATGCAAGGTGAGTGATTCTCACTTCCACTATTTCAAGGCCCGCAAACTCCACCTTCTCGGCAAGGGCGTTCTTCATGGTCTCGGCTATCTCCTGGGAGCTTCCTCTCAGAGTCTTTTCCGTGTTCTCATCGTCCGCTCTCGCATCGGTTTCAGCAAAGTCGTAAGGATAGAGCCTTGCGGTATTTCTGATGGTGGAATCGGTCTGGATGGAGAGAAATTCGCTGTAATCCTCAACATTGAATACAGCCTTTGTCGGATTTACAACCCTCCAGATAACCACGGCCCCTATGACGACCGGATTTCCCATGATGTCGTTTACCTTCTGGATTCCGTTGTTTAAGGTTATGTCCTTAAGGGATACGGTCTTCTTCGCGTTGATCTTAGGCGTTCCCGTAGAGCTTCCCTTTTTCAGCCCCTCTCCGCCAAGCTCCGCGGCCTTTCCCGCAGCCTTTGCGAGAGCGGACGTGTACGCCGGGTTGTTATAGCTTGTAAAAGGGTTTACGAAGTAAAAGCCGGACTCCATGATGGTTCCGTAGTACTTTCCGAACAAAGTCAGCACCAGCGCTTCGTTAGGGCCTACCACCTTAAGTCCGCCGTAGAGAATCGGTGAAACGCACACTCCTAAGATGCATATGACCAGAAGAACCGCTCCGAGAGCTTCATTTCCACTGTCAATCATAAACGCGCCGAAGATGACTCCCGCGATAAATATGAGTATCAGCAGGGTCGTAAGTATGAGCATGGCCATACCGTTTCTCGGCTTTATTATCTTCTGTTCAACATCTCTGTTCATGACTTCCTCCTTTTAATGTTAATGTCGAAATCGTTTGCTGATATTATTTTGATATCACATTTATATCATTACACGACGTCCCTGTCAATACCTTAAAGGGTAAAATTTTCGTTAAATTCTCTTAATGTATTTCCCTTTTCCCGCCGGGAGGTTATAATCTATTAGATAAAGGAGAAAACTTATTATGGATAAGAACATATATTTAATCGGATTCATGGGCGCGGGAAAATCCACCGTAGCCTCCGCCCTGTCGGAGCTTACCGGATCTCCGGTTATGGAGATGGACGAAGTCATAGCAAAGCGCGCCGGCATGTCAATCCCTGAAATTTTCCGGGCAAAGGGTGAAGACGCCTTCCGTCAGATGGAGACCGGCCTTTTAAGGGAGCTTTCTCTTGAAGGAGCCTCCCCTGCCATAGTCTCCTGCGGCGGCGGAGCTGCCTTAAAAGATGAAAACGTAAGCCTGATGAAGCGTGGCGGCATGATCGTACTTCTTTCCGTGAAGCCCGAAACGGTTCTTGAGAGGATTTCAGGAGACGCAAACCGCCCCGTCCTTGCGGCGTGCAAAACTCCGGAAGACGTAAAAGCTCTCATGGAAATGAGGCTTCCCTATTATGAAAAAGCCGCACATTTCGTCGTGGCTGTCGATGACAGAACCCCCGGTGAAATAGCGGCCGAAATTCTCGCTCTTCTAAGCTGATTTTCTGTTTTTTATCACGTTTAAAGCTATGTAGATTCCCATGAGCGCCAGGGACGAAATCAGCACCACGGCATATTTTGCAGGCTCCGCAACCTCTTTGTCGTTAAAGTAAATGGTGCAGTCCAGAAAATCCCTTATGTAATCCGTCACTTCGACCGGAACGCCCTGGCCTTCCATTTCCGTCAGGACGCCGTTTAGGGAATATTGCCTCACCAGAGACGTTCCGTAAGTTCCCGGCAGGAATGACACTGCTTTTCTCAGGCCCTCGCCGAAAGCCGAAATGGGCATATAGCCGCCGCATATGAAGCCGTACCCCGCGCTTATTATGGAGCTTACCGCAGAAATCTGCCCTTCCGTGGATAAGAAGAAATTCACCACCGACGACAGGGCTATTCCGAAAAACGCCAGAATAAAGACTGCCGCAAACAGCATCAGAACGTCGCGGGGATCCATAAACCACCCCATGAATCTTACATATCCCAGGCATATTCCCGTTGAAACGAAACATATTATAAGGGTGGACACCAGAGAAGCGCAGACATATCCCGCAGAAATAACAGCAGGATTTGCCGGCGTTACGGCAATGTCTCTCACCGCGCCCCTTGCCTTGTCCTGAACCATGAGAAGGTTGGTGCAGAAGGCCACGGTAACGCAGGATACCGCCAGAATCGACGACATGAGCTGTCCCGCTACAATTCCGTCGATGACGTCTTCAGATGCCTCCACGCCTTCAGGCATGCTGGCGACAAAGTTGTCCCTGTACACGTTTCCAAGGAACGTGGCGTATAGAACCAGAAGTATTGCAGGGGTTACAAGGGACGTGAAGAACATCCCTTTGTCCTTAAAGAAAAGCTTTATATTTCTCTTCGTAAAAACCGCAAGGGCCATTCTATTCACCGCCTTCCCCGGGATTTCTTCCCGTAACCTCAAGGAACACGTCGTCCATCCTGCCCTTGGTTATCTCGTAGTCGGAGAAAATCTCCGGGTGCTTCAAAATCAGCTCCGTCGCTTCCCGGGTGCTTCCCACGGAAATCCTGTATCCGCCTCTTACTCTCTCATACTTTCCCATGCCCAGATTTCTTACATCTTCCTCAGTCACCCCGTAAATCGTGATAAAGTCTCCCGAATAAGTGTTTTTAAGCTGAAGGGGCGTTCCTTCTGCTGCCTTTCGTCCTCCGTCTATTATTACGACAAAATCCGCATCAGCCGCTTCCTCCATGTAGTGAGTAGTAAGAAACACCGTCATCTTCCGCTCCCTTCGCAGAGCGGATATTACGCTCCACAGCTTCTTTCTGGTCTGAGGATCAAGGCCGGTGGTAGGCTCATCGAGAATCAGTATCTTAGGATTGTGAATGAGAGCCCTGGCTATGTCTATCCTCCGTCTCTGTCCTCCGGAAAGCTTTCC
>CALXBQ010000026.1 GCA_944386595.1 uncultured Clostridia bacterium | reverse complement strand
TCTCTTCTCAGATTCGGCTTTCACTGTTCTCATTATGAGATCTTTAGAACTCTGGTCGAGGGATGCCGTTGGCTCGTCCAGAATCAGAACAGGTGAATCCTTGTAGATGGCTCTTGCTATGGCGATTCTCTGCGCCTGTCCGAAGGAAACATTATCTCCTTTTTCCTTTATGAATGTGTCGTATTTCTCCGGAAGGGTTTCAATGAAATCGCTGATTCCCGCCTTTTCCGCGGCTTTTACGGCTCTCTCCCTGTCCGGTTCATCCTCGCCGTATGCGATGTTTTCAAGTATGGTTCCCGACATGAGAGGATGATCCTGGGGAACATAAGCTATGTCATGCCTTATGCCCGTTCCCTTTACGTCTTTCTCTCCGTCGGTGAGATATATCTCTCCTTCAGACGGCTCGTACAAAGCCAGCAGCAGCTTAATCAGCGTACTCTTTCCACAGCCGCTGGGGCCCATGACTCCTACGAACTGCTTTCCTTTAAGTGCAAAATCTGCATTCCTGAAAAGCGGCTCGTCGTCATAGCCGAAAGCCACGTTATCAAGGTGAAGCTCCATTTTCTCTTCATCTATAGCCGCAGCCTCGGTTTCCGCTTCACAAGGAATATCTTCTATTTCCTTAAGGCGTGCTCTGGCAACGCGGCCCTGCTGAAGCTCGCCGATAAGTTCACCCAGTTCCGATATCGGGAACACGATGTAATTCTGTATCTGAATAAATCCCACTATGCTTCCTGCCGTCATCAGGCCTTTGTTCGCCAGATAGGCGCCGACCGCGATGGTACACACGAAAGACAGGGATGCACCTATGTTGGTTCCTCCCTGAAGCACGGCGTTCATTACCGATGTCTTTACTCTGGCGTTTGCGAGGTCTTTAAATCCGTCCGAATATTTCCTGCGGGACTGTCCGTATGAGCAGAAACTTTTTATTATAGGTATGTACGAAATAATCTCCTGCCCCATGGACTTCATATTGCTTTCTCCGGCACGCGAAACGGCAGAATACTTCTGGATGTGCGGAACCATGACTTTCGCGCAGATTACCGGAAGTGGCAGCAGAACTATACACATGAGAGCCATCTGCCAGCTTAAATAAAAGGCATACATAAGGGCGAACACACAGCTGGTAAGTCCCTTAAAAATGGCAGATCCTATATCCGGCAGTACACGTGCAACCAGATCCGTATCGTCCGACAGCCTCGTCAAAAGGTCTCCGCTGTGATACTTCTCCAGCTCTCTCTGAGGAATGCGCTGCATGTGCCCCAGAAATCCCGCCTTTGCACCGGCTGCAATTCTGTTCTGGGTTTTGGAAATTGCGACCAGATAAACGGACTCCGACGTATCTCTTATGATGTTCACGGCAAGAGCTATGGCAACGCCCTCGAGAACACTCATCCTGCTGTCTCCCGTTGCTATATCCAAAAGCAGTTTCAGGCAGGCTGCATCAAAAACTGTAAATGCAGATACCACAAAGCCCAGAAACAATATCCACGTAAGTCCGCTCCATACTCCCTTTGCACCGAAAGTATATGCTCTCAGTCCTCTGCTGCCGTTTTTCATTTCAGTGTGACCTCCTTGATATATGTGTTATTTATTATATCCTGACCCCATAGCAGTTTCAAGGAAGCCGGGTAAATTCGAAATATGACTGAATGGAATTGCAAAATATGACTGAATGAAAAATCTCCGATGAAGCCGGCAGCATACCTCCTTCGGTTTTATGCGTCATATGTGGTCTTTCCAGCGCCGCCTATCAACGGGCAGACGGCGTTTTCGTCGTTCCCATAACCGCACTGAAAAACTGAACCGGTTACTGGTAAAATTTAGCCTGCATGTCGAAGAGCTCGTGATACATTCCGTCTTTACTATAGAGCTCATCGTGGGAACCGTACTCTTTTATTTCTCCGCCGGCAAATACGGCAATTTTATCGCAGAATCTGCTGCTTGAAAGGCGATGGGATATGAATATGGTAGTCTTTCCCTCGCTCATTTTGTTTAAGTTCTGGTACATCTCGTATTCGGCTCTCGGGTCTAGAGCCGCTGTAGGCTCATCGAGAATTACGACAGGTGTATCCTTAAACAAAGCTCTCGCAAGGGCGATTTTCTGTCCCTCGCCTCCGGACGGTTCGAAGCCGTCCTCCTCAAAGTTTTTATATACATTGGTGTAAATACCCTTAGGCAGCTGATCAAGCTTGTTTCCGAATCCGCTGCGTCTGAGACAGTCGATAACAACTTCATCGCTGCACTCTTTGTCGAAGCATACGTTTTCCTTGAGAGTGAAGGAGAACAGTCTGAAGTCCTGAAAAACCGCCGCCATGAGGTTCTGATATTCGTCGTAGTCAAACTCCCTTATATCAGTCCCGTTAAGCAGAATCCTTCCTTCCGTCGGATCGTAAAGCCTGAGCAGAAGCTTGACGAAGGTGGTCTTGCCTGCCCCGTTTTCCCCTACTATTGACAGTTTCTCCGACGGAGTGATGGTTATGTTCACATTCTTAAGAGCATAGATTTCGGAACCCGGATATCTGAATGACACGTTTTCGAACTTTATCGTGTACTCACCCGTCTCATTATCCACAGTTTTTTCGCCATCTCTCATGGTCTGCGGCATGTTAATGTACTTATTCAGTTCATCGTAATAGAGGCCGAAACGCCGTATATTGACTATGCTGGACATCATGTCGTTCATAGCTGTTGAAAACTGTGAGACTGCTCCCACATACATTGTAAAGGAACCTATCTGAATGCTTCCGGCTATGACTTTGGATATAAGGTAGATGTAGGAAATTGCATCGCGGATAAACGAAGTGACTGCCGTGAAATACTGGGATTTATTCAGTTCACGAGTCTGCCTTTTGTAAAAGGCATCTGATTCTCCCAGGTGCTTTGCTACTCTGCTGATTAGAAAATCCTTCAGGCCGTATATTCTCTCTTCCTTTCCGTACTCGAAATTCTCTATGATATTAAGCAGATAAGCGGATCTTCGTTCTATGGGCGCCTTTTCTATATCCCATGAGACGTACCTCTTCTGCACTCTGGCCTCCACCGCACTGTTCAACAGAACCAGTGCGACAAATACCAACACCATCCAGATGTTAAGCGTACTGAGAACTCCGACGAGACCGGCAAAAATAAAAACTTTGCCTGCAATGTTAAATGCATGATCCAAGACCGCACCGAAGCCTTGTCCTTCTGCGTAAAGAATTCTGTGCGCCTTTTCTTTAACGTCCAGAAAACCGGGATCTTCCAGAGATTCAAAGTCACAGGTCATAAGCTTTTCTGCCATCATGCACTCAAAGCTGCTGAACACCTCAGACTTTGAAGTAAACATAGCTCCCTCCAGGTAAGCCAGAAGTATCGACCCCACTAAATTTATCAGTACAAGAGCACCCACGTAGACTGCCAGGTATTCTACACGCTGCAATCCCGTCAGCTCATCGATTATGTACTTCGGCATCACAACGCCTGTCAGCGGAACCAAAGCAGTAACTATCTGAAACAGTGCGGCATAAAAAATATACTTCTTGTTAAACCTCCAGATCAGTTTCAAAAGGAACATAAAGCTCTTAAACATTTGTCCTTCTCCCTTCTAAACTCGCATAGCCATTTAAGGCTCCAGAAAAGATTATACCCCCCTATAGAGTTTTCAAGGGATTTGGGGGATTTTGTCAGTTTGTAAAGACTTTACGGTCAAATTCTTTAGAATTTATAGTCTATCGCTTCACTCATATTTTCAACTCGCTATGTGTGAGCTGTTTCTTAATTTAACTTTACCTTTCCCGTCAAATTCTATCACTGCATCGAAGGCCTCCCTGTTCTCCGTCTGGTCGTGGCATATCATTATGCAGAGTCTCTTCTCAGATTCGGCTTTCACTGTTCTCATTATGAGATCTTTAGAACTCTGGTCGAGGGATGCCGTTGGCTCGTCCAGAATCAGAACAGGTGAATCCTTGTAGATGGCTCTTGCTATGGCGATT
>CALXBQ010000025.1 GCA_944386595.1 uncultured Clostridia bacterium | reverse complement strand
AAGAAGAAAAAGTAAGATAGTAGCACGCAGCTGCCAGACTGCATTACGTGTTGCACGCGTACCGCGAGGAGCAAGGGCTATGCCCGCATCTGAAAAACCCCGCGTTTCACGCGGGGATGGTTTTTTACGTGTCCGGAAATCTGTCGTGTAGAGTAAATTCGTTTTTTTTGAATGATATGAGTCCGGCCTTTTTCATCTTGCTCAGTTCCCCCGACAGAGCGCTTCTGTCTACGCCGAGATAGTCGGCAAGCTGCTGTCTGTCAAAAGGAATTGAAAAATGTGAGCTTCCGCTGAGCAGAGCCTGTTCCGACAGATACGACTGAATACGCGCTCTCAGTGATTTTGGAGCGATGTGAATCATTCTTGCGGAGAGAGTCAGGCTTTTCTGAGCGGATATCTTCAAGAGATTCTGTATGAGCCGCTTATGGAAGACGCATTCGTTTTGGCACGTGTTCATAATTCTGTCAATATCCAGAAACAGAATTTCGGCGGCTTCGGACGCTACGATATCGCATAGAAGCTCTGTGCCCGGAATAGCCGCATAATGTTCGGCAAATACGGCGCCCTTTTCGATGTGACCGAAAATATTGCTCTGTCCCCAGTAAAAATTGACGGTAACATTTACACTGCCGGATTCAACCAGCCCGATCTCATGGACGGAACTGCCGGCATGAAATACGATTTCCCCCTTTTTATACAGACGCTCCCTGTATCCGAGACATGAGAGCACAGTCTGAATTTCCGTGTCGGTCATGCCGAGGAAAAGAGGCGTGGCGGACAGAAAATTAAAATCCATAATACATCCTTTGGTTGTTACAACAACATATAAGTTTCGATGATTATAGTAGAATCTATCTATAAAGTCAAGGACCACCGGACTTTTTAAATTTTAAATGCGGAGCCGGCAATCTTTTGTAAGCGCGCCGGCCTGTTCACCAAGGGGAATAATAAGGAGAAAAGAAATGGAAAAGAAAATGTTTTGCTTCCAGTGCCAGGAAACGGCGAGAGGTACAGGGTGCACCATGGCGGGAGTCTGTGGAAAGACTGCGGAGACTGCAGTTATGCAGGATCTTCTGGTATATGTTACTAAAGGTCTTTCCGCTGTGACGACAGCTCTGAGAAAGGAAGGCGCTGAAATCGGACGAGACGTCAATCATCTCGTCACCTTCAATCTGTTTACGACTATCACAAATGCCAACTTCGACTGTGAAATCATTGCCAACAGAGTAGAAAAGACTCTTTCGGTAAAAGAAGATCTGCTGGGTATGCTTAAGGACAGGAACGGGCTTCCGGCAGCGGCCTACTGGAACGGAAAAAGAGAGGAATTCGCTTCTAAAGCGGTATCCAGGGACGTCGGCGTTATGTCAACGGAGAATGAGGACATACGAAGCCTGAGGGAACTGGTGACATACGGTCTGAAGGGTCTGTCCGCCTACTCAAAGCATGCCAACGCGCTGCTTAAGGATAACGAAGATGTTGACGCATTCATTCAGAGGGCTCTTGCAATGACGCTGGACGACAGCCTGACGGCGGAAGACCTCGTTGCACTGACTCTCGAAACGGGGAAATACGGAGTGGAAGGAATGGCCCTTCTGGATGCGGCAAACACGGAGGCATACGGAAATCCGGAAATTACTACTGTAGATATAGGGGTGAGAAACAATCCGGGAATTCTGGTTTCGGGTCACGATCTTAAGGATCTCGAACAGCTTCTGGAGCAGACGGAAGGAAAGGGGATTGACATATATACGCATTCCGAAATGCTTCCTGCCCACTACTACCCGGCCTTCAAGAAGTATTCTCATTTTGCGGGCAACTATGGAAACGCCTGGTGGAAGCAAAAGGAGGAGTTTGCATCGTTTAACGGACCTGTTCTCATGACGACCAACTGTATAGTTCCGCCTGCGGACAGCTACAAAAACAGACTCTGGACCACGGGCGCGGCAGGATATCCGGGGTGCAAACATATTGAAGGCGGATATGGACAGGTAAAGGATTTCTCGGGAATTATCGAGCAGGCGCAGGAGTGTGAACCGCCTGAAGAAATCGAAACGGGTAGCATAGTAGGAGGCTTTGCGCACAATCAGGTTTCGGCTCTTGCGGACAAAGTCGTGGAAGCGGTGAAGGCCGGCGATATAGACAGGTTTGTGGTTATGGCGGGCTGTGACGGAAGAATGAAATCCAGAGAGTATTATACGGAGTTTGCGGAAAAGCTGCCTGAGAATACCGTTATACTTACGGCAGGCTGTGCAAAATACAGGTATAATAAACTGGGCCTGGGAGACATCGGAGGAATTCCTCGCGTGCTGGACGCGGGTCAGTGTAATGATTCGTACTCACTTGCGCTCATAGCCTTAGAACTTAAAGAAGCTTTCGGACTGGATGATGTAAACGATCTTCCGATAGTATTCAATATCGCCTGGTATGAGCAGAAGGCGGTCATAGTACTGCTGGCTCTTCTGTATCTGGGAGTTAAAAATATACACCTGGGACCTACCCTTCCGGCGTTCCTTTCCCCGGGCGTTGCCCGCGTGCTTACGGACAATTTCGGTATAGCGGGAATCGGAACGGTTGAGGAAGACATAGATCTCTTCTTTGGTAAAGAAAAGTAATTAAAGCGCGACAAAAGTGCAGGGCTGACGTCCTGCACTTTTTTTCTCGCATTTTTGCATAAGTGTTTGCATATTCGCGTAGGGGGGGTATAATGAAGAAAGAATGTTGCCAATATTATGTGAGATACGGGAAAGGGGTAAAAGATGAAAATCGGGACTGCATTTAAAAACCTTCCGACTGGGACAAAGGCTGTACTGGCCTGGTCGGTAGTGTATACGGTGATAGCCGTTGTGACGTGTATATACTTTTGGGATGTGCAGGCGACGGGATATGCCGGCATACTGCCGAATCTTGCAGTAGGAGTGACATATGCCGAAAGGGCGGTGTTCTACATAGTTCTGTTCGGCGGATGGATTGCCTATTTTATAATAAAGTGCAGGGTCAGGGTTTGCATCGAAGAAACCGACGGATATAGCTGGAAGCGTGAATGGAAATTGTCCTGGAAATATGACCTGCCCATAATTATTGCAATGGTGATTGCGATGGCTCTGTGTTGGAACAGGATTATAGGATCGCTGATAGTGTGTTGGTTTTTCACACTTTCAATTGTGGAAGATCTCTGGAAATTCCGCAGAGAGCTGGGGCTGGTGCGGGAAGTGTAGAAAATGGCGGTTATAGGGTTATAGTCAAAATAAGGTTTTGGCACGATTTTGCGATAAAATCGTTATCGTAAAAAAATGAAAACAGGCGATGATACGATAACGGAGCTTTTACGAAGAGAAGAAAGGAGCAGTGATTAAAATGGCAGAAAAGTGTCCATACTGCGGCGGGGAAATGGTGAAGGGATATATCCAGTGCCGCGACGGAGTGTACTGGAGCGAGAAGATTCGCCCGGTTGCAGCAATAAGACCTCTCGATAAATCAGCCTTAGCGTTAAAAAACGGCGAATGGAATCTGTTCAGGGGAGATGCCGCAGAGGCGTACAACTGCCCTGAATGCAGGAAGATAATAATTACATATGAAGGGGACTGGTGGGGCAGTGGTTCAAAGTGCAACCGGTAATTTTAAGGTCGAGGTTTATCTTCACAATGCGGGGCAGCGTAGGCTGCCTCCTTTTTATTTGCGAACCTGCGCCTTTTGGAGTAGAATATGAGGTACAGCGCGGAGCGGCGCAGGAGCCGCAGGCGCGCAGGGCAGATTTTGTCTGAGAAATTCGAGGAGGGAAGGAATGAGAGTAAAACTTAGAACGGAGCCCAGAGGGGATTACGAGAACATAGACGTTATGACGGGGACTTCCGTGAAGGAGATTGCAGACGACCTGGCTGACAGGCTGCCGTACACGGTGATCGCGGCCAAGGTCGATAACCATATAGAGGATCTTGATTTTGTGCTGGAGGAGCCGTGCAAGGTGGAGTTTTTAGACATTCGCACCCAGGCGGCCAACCTCATATACCAGTACAGTCTGTCCCTCATATACCTTAAGGCGGTAAAGGATACTCTGGGAGACGACGTGAGGGTCGAGATCCAGAACTCCCTTAACAAGGGTCTTTACACCGAGATAAAAACGAAGGAGCCGGTGACGGAGGAGCAGGTTCAGGCTGTTGAAAATCGCATGAGGGAGCTGGTCGACGCAGATCTGCCGTTTATCAAGACCGTTGTTGACAGGGACGAGGCCATAAGGATAATAAAAGAGGACGGCAGAACGGAGAAGCTGCGCCTTTTGTCCGAGACTCTCGGAATAAAGCAGGTGAAGTTCTACACCCTTAACGGGTACAGGAATTTCTTCTACGGGCTCATGGCGCCGTCCACTGGATACATAAAGTACTTTCAGCTGATGAAGTACCGCCGGGGCGTGCTGCTGAGATTTCCTCACCCGTCGGCGCCGGACAGAATTCCGGACTACGTGGACGAGGTGAAGCTCTACCAGGCCTTCGGGGAGCAGACCAGGTGGGACGCCCTCCTGGGGGTGAACTACGTTGCCGACCTTAACGACAAAATAGAAAGCGGCGAGTACAAGGAACTTATACAGCTTTCCGAGGCTCTTCACGAAAAGAAGATTGCCGAAATCGCCGATATGATAAAGACTCAGAAGAAGAGGCTGGTTCTCATCGCAGGCCCTTCGTCTTCGGGAAAGACCACCTTTGCCAGAAGGCTCTGCATTCAGCTTCGGGTAAACGGCCTGAAGCCGCTCTACATGGGAACCGACGACTATTTTGTGGAGAGGGAGGATACGCCTCTTGACGAGAAAGGGGAAAAGGACTTCGAAAATCTGGACGCCCTCGACATAGACCTTTTCAACAGAAATATGAACGACCTGCTGGCGGGAAAGAAGGTGGACCTGCCGGAGTTTGACTTTATGACGGGTCACAAAGTCTTCGGAAAGAGGATAACCTCCATCGACCCGTCCCAGCCCATAGTCATAGAGGGAATTCACGGGCTTAACGGAAAGCTGACGGAGTTCATTCCGGACGGGGAAAAGTTCAAGATATACATAAGCCCGCTGACCCAGCTCAACATCGATATGCATAACCGCATTCCGACTACCGACGAGAGAATGTTAAGGCGCATGGTGAGAGACTACCTCTACAGAGGTCACAGCGCCCAGAGCACCATAAACCAGTGGCCGAAGGTGAGAGCGGGCGAGGATAAGAACATATTCCCGTACAGCGGCGAGGCCGACGTTCTGTTCAACTCCTACCACGTGTACGAGATTTCCGTGCTGAAAAAGTACGCCGAACCTCTTCTCAGGAAGATAGCTCCCGATGAGGAGGAGTACGCCGAGGCCGTCAGAATGCTGAAGTTCCTCAGGTTCTTCAGGACCATAGAGGACGACAGCATAATCGTCAACAACTCCATAATAAGGGAGTTCATCGGCGGAAGCATTTTTGTGGACTGACGGACGTCCGAAGCTGAATTCAGAAAGGATCGCAAATGAACGATTTGATTGAAACTATAAGGATTACTGGCCACACGGACCTCTTTGCCCTCTTCGCCTCCCCGGCTGCCCACTCCGGGTCTCCGGCAATGTTTAACGCAAGCTTTCGGGAGACGGGCCTTGACTACGTGTACCTGGCTTTTGACGTGGGCAAGGAGGAAATAGGCGATGCGGTGAAGGCGGCAAGGCTTTTCGGCATCAAAATGTTCAACCTGTCAATGCCGAACAAAACCGCGGTAATTCCCCACCTTGACCGCATTTCCACTGAAGCGGAGCTGGTGGGAGCCGTAAATACGGTCGTAAACGAGGACGGCGTGCTCACCGGGTACAACACCGACGGCTACGGAGCCCTTGCGGCCTTCGGGGAAGCCGGAGGAGAGATAAAAGGAAAGACGGTAACGGTGCTCGGCGCGGGAGGCGCGGGAAGAGCGGTAATCGCCCAGCTCGCCCTTGACGGTGCGGAGAAAATATACGTTATGCTGAGAAGAAAAAGCTTTGAGAAGCACGAAGGCTTTGTGAACAAGGTAAGCGGGCGCACTGGCTGCCCGGTGGAAATCCGCGACATTGAGGACGAGGCCGAAGTGAAGAGGACCCTTTCGGAAAGCGGTGCTCTCATAAACACGACGAGCGTGGGAATGAACCCTGAGCCGGAAGAGACTCCGGTACCGTTTACGGACGCGCTCCACGAAAGCCTTGAAGTCTTTGACGTAATATATTACCCGGAGGAGACCCGCCTTATGAAGGACGCAAAGGCGGCAGGCTGCAGTGTGGTCGCAGGAGGACGCGGAATGCTTCTTCATCAGGGAGCAAAGGGCTTTAACCTGGCGACGGGAAAGGATATGCCCCTGGATACAGTGAGAAGAGAGTGGGGAAAGTAAAAAGAATTTGTGAAAACCGGTTTAAACAGCCGGTTTTCTTTTCCGTTATTGCCCGTTCCCCTTGACTGTCACGGCTGTGTTTAATATAATTTTTAAGGATAAATCACCGGGCGGAGATTCCGCTGATTTTGAGAGGAGAAAAAATCAATATGAGTTTTACTTTAGTCCTGGGTCTGCTGGGCGGTCTTGCCCTGTTCCTTTACGGAATGCAGATGATGAGCCAGGGTCTTGAGGCTGCGGCAGGTAACCGCATGAAGGGAATCCTTGAGAAGCTTACGGCTAACAGGTTCCTGGGAGTTGCGGTGGGAGCCGGCATCACCGCCATTATTCAGTCGTCGTCGGCTACTACGGTAATGGTAGTGGGATTCGTTAACTCCGGGCTTATGACTCTGAATCAGGCAGTGTGGATTATAATGGGCGCCAACATCGGTACCACCATCACCGGTCAGCTGGTCGCTCTGGACGCGGGAGCCGTAGCTCCGCTGTTTGCGTTCATCGGAGTGGCGCTGGTAGTGTTCTTTAAGAAGGTGACCTTCCACAACTACGGGCAGATCATAGCGGGATTCGGTATCCTGTTTATCGGTATGGAGATGATGAGCTCGTCCATGGAGCCGCTGAGAGATTCCGAAGGCTTCATAAGCCTTATGACAAGCTTTTCCAACCCGCTTTTAGGCATACTGGCAGGCGCCGTGTTTACGGCTGTAATCCAGTCGTCTTCGGCTTCCGTAGGTATCCTGCAGGCTCTTGCGGTAAGCGGACTTATAGGACTTGACAATGCGGTATTCGTGCTGTTCGGTCAGAATATAGGTACCTGTATAACGGCTGTTCTTGCTTCCATAGGAACCAGCAGAAACGCCAAGAGAACCACCATAATACACCTGATGTTCAACATCATCGGTACCATCATCTTTACTACGGTGTGCATACTGACGCCGCTGACGGATCTGGTGGAATCGTGGACTCCGGGAAGAGTGGCTGCGCAGATAGCCAACATGCACACTTTGTTTAACGTCACCACGACTCTTCTGCTCCTGCCGTTCGGAAACTACCTGGCATCTCTTGCAAGGAGAATCCTACCTGAGCACAGCTCGGAAGATGCGGGAGTGCAGAAGCTGGTATATCTGAAGCCTGTAATGAAGCCGGACGAATACGCCATCGGTACTTCCTCCATCATCATGAGCAGCGTTTCAAACGAGCTTAAGAGAATGGCCGAGATGGTAAGAACCAACGTGGGGGAAAGCTTTGACGCCGTTTCGTCGGGCACTACGACAAAGCTTGCCGACGTGGCCGAAAGGGAGGATTACATCGACTTCCTGAACAAGGAAATTTCCAGGTACATCAGCAATATGATGATTCACGAGACCAACGCGGGCGACCTGAAGAAGATAAACGGATACTTCAGAATCTGTACCAACCTGGAGCGTATAGGCGACCACGCCATGAACATATGCGAATACACTCAGCTCATAGAGGAAAAGCACATCAGATTTACTCCTGAGGCCATGAAGGAAATCGCAAGCATGAAGGAAGCAAGTCTGAGCAGTATGGATATGATTTCCGGCATCGAAACTCTTGATCTTGAGAAGTACACCGAAGTCGTAGCTCTCGAGCAGAAGATTGACGATATGACCGACGCCTACAGGGAAAATCAGATAGTCCGCATGAGACACGCCGCCTGCGATAACGACGGAGCGGTGCTCTACACCGAGCTTCTTACGGACTTTGAGCGTATAGGCGACCACATGCTGAACATCGCCCAGGAGCTTGCGCCGAATCTGGCGGACGCCGAATAGAGGTGACCAAAGGGGGAAACGGGAAGAATGAAGATATACGGCAGAAAAAAACTTATCATCGGGACGGGAATGCTGATTCTGGCAGTGCTGCTGATTTTTTCAACGGTGCTTTCGGGACGGATAAAAATGCCCCTCCTGCTCTGCGGGGCGGCGTTTATAGTGATAGGAATAAACGCCATCTGCTACGGGCTGGGCAGGAAAACCGGCAGGCCCTGCGGTGATGCCGAAGCCGAGGCCGCAAAGGCTGTGCTCTTCGTAGTTCAGTTCTGCTGCATAATCGCCGTCGGGGCTGCCGTGCTGGTTTACACCATATTTGACAGGTATACCGGAGAGTGCGTAGGCATAATGCTTACGGCGGGAGGGATACTTGCGGCATCATTCCTTATGGAATGGGTATTTGAAATCGCCTATATGAAGGGGAGAAAACACGATTAAAACAAAAGAGCGTCTCAGACTTTGACGAAAGTCCGGGACGCTCTCTTTTCTTTAAATTAAAGCTCCTTTTTCCAGAAACCGTGAAGGTTGCAGTACTCGTAAGCCGCTACAGGCTTTTCTCCCTCGGCGAGAGCGAAAACGGCAGCAGGCTCTCCTGTATGGTCGAGGTACTTCTTCTGTACGCCCTTATCTGTCTCGAGATAGATGAAGGCGATGTGATGCTCCTCCGTCATCGGATGAAGAGTGCTTCCTACGGTAACCTTTACGGTGTTTCCGTTTACCTCTACTACGGGAACGTGCTTTTCAAGGGCCGCGTCGGTAGTGTTAGGGGAAAGCTCGGTCATCTTCTCTCCGCAACATACTACAGGGACGCCTTTGTCCTCTACCATTTCTATAATATTTCCACAGTGCATGCATTTAAAAAGTTTCAACATTTCAATTCCTCCTTTTGGATAAGAGGGCGGCCGGTATGTCCGCCCGATTGTGTTATGTAAGTTACCTTGATTATACACCCTTTGTCATATAAGTAAACAGAAATTATTTCATGAAATTTACTTGACAAAAGCCTTGCAAAGATTTATTATAATGATAATTATTATCAAAACCGGCGATACAGCCGATATATTAACGGAAAGGGTGATCGCATGAAGTATTCCAGACAGAGAAACATTATTCTGGATATTGTCAGGAGCAGCGATGCTCACCCCACTGCTGACACCGTTTACGACCTTGCCAGACAGGAGCTTCCGGGCATCGGCATAGCCACAGTTTACCGCAACCTTAATATGCTGGCCGAAAACGGCGACATACTGAGGATAAACACCGGAGACGGCAGGGACAGATTCGACGGCCGCACGGGGGAGCACTATCACATGATATGCAGCCGCTGCGGCGAGGTAATCGACATCTATCCCACGGGCGATGCAGCCATGGAGGAGCTTCGCCGGGCAGTAAACTTGACTTTCGGGATTAAAGATGATAATGTTCAGATTAACACCACGTTACTGACGGGCGTCTGCAACAGATGCCTGGGGAAAGAGAAGAAGAATTAAACGGAGGTAAACGAAAATGAAAGATTTAAAGGGCACTAAGACTCTGGAAAACCTGATGACTGCTTTTGCAGGTGAGTCCCAGGCGAGAAACAAGTACACATACTACGCATCTAAGGCTAAGAAGGAAGGATACGTTCAGATTTCCAAGATTTTTGAGGAAACCGCAGCCAACGAGAAGGAGCACGCAGAGCTCTGGTTCAAGCTGGCTCACGGAATCGGAACTACCGAGGAGAACCTTCTTGATGCAGCTGCAGGCGAGAACTACGAGTGGACCGACATGTACGCCGAAATGGCAAAGACTGCAAGAGAAGAGGGTTTCCCTGAAATCGCCGCTCAGATGGAAGGCGTTGCAGCAGTAGAGAAGGAGCACGAGGAAAGATACAGAAAGCTTGCTCAGAACATCAAGGAGGGCAAGGTATTCGAAAGAGACGAGGACGTTCTCTGGCAGTGCAGCAACTGCGGACATCAGTTCGTTGGCAAGAAGGCCCCTGAAATCTGCCCTGTATGTAAGCACCCTCAGGCATACTTCCAGATCAAGGCTGAGAACTATTAAAATCGGATAAAGTCTGCCGGCGCGGCGAAAAATCATACATAGACGTTTGCCGGCCGAAAGACGATAAAAAACGACAAGAATCAATCGTAAAAACGGTTGGTTCTTGTCGTTTTAGTTGTATCAAGAAAACCACCGGCTATACCGGTGGTTCAGTGGAAACTTTAGCGATGCTGAAAAATAAATCTCCTATGCTAAACTAAAGGTGTGACCTGTCAAATAACACCTGAAGAAAAGAAAAGGAGATTTATAGCAAAATGAGCAACAAGACAAATGGAACTAACCAATCTGCCAATAACAGTTTGGCACATACAAAGTGGAATTGACCTTTTTGCGCGGCAGCACGTGTTTTGTAAAAGAATGCCTTGACAAAGGGGCCGGATTTTGCCGCCGAGGTCAGAGCGAGCGGGGAGTCCGGCAGAACTCAAAGGTCAAAGCAGGCAGTTTACAAACCGATAAAGTACGTGGTACAATTCATTTAAGCACACGGAAAGGAGGACGCTGATGGCATATTTAAACCGAATTGCAGGCACGCTGGAAAAGATAATAGAAGAAGTGAACGCCGAAATGCCGAACATCGTTGATCGGATGATTTTGTACGGCTCGTATGCGCGCGGAGATTATACCCGGGAATCGGATATTGATATAATGCTTCTGATGAACTGCGGAAACGCCGAAGTAAAGTCATACCAGGACGTTGCGTGCAGAATTGCAAGCCGTATCGGTTTAGAAGATGACATAGAAGTATCTTTCACAATGCAGGATAAAAAGACATTTGAGGAGAGACTTTCTATTTTGCCGTTTTACCGAAATGTGGCAAGAGAGGGTGTGACGATATATGAATCTTAACGATGAATTGAAGGCTCTGGCACGTTACCGCTTTGAACAGTCGAAAGAATGTATAAACTCGGCGAAAGTTTTGCGTGATTGCGGAGATTATAAAGGCGCCGCGAATAGGTCGTATTACGCTTTTTTTTCACGCGATGCGGAGTGTGTTTGCGCTATACAATAGTGATTATGATGATTTTTACGTTGTTTCAAAATCAGATGTAGATGAGCAGATTAAAAACGCCGAACAGTTTACCTTAGCCATAATGATGTTTTTAGAGAGTAAAGGCGTAGAGATCACCAAATAATTTTTTACCCAAGAAGCGATTACGCATATCATGAATCGACTTGTGAGCGGAGGAGAAACCCTCCGCTCTTTTCTATCGCAGTTATGGAAAATACCTGCCTGGAATTGCCCTCTGGGCCGCCGGAGCCGAAAACAGCCATTGCGGCCGACGAAATCTGTGCCACCGCGGACAACAATCAGAGATGTGGCCCAGATTTCAGCTTTGAAAACCTGATGGAGAAGCGAAAATCTCGGCCACTTCCCGGGATTTTGCGTGTTTTGCAGTAAAATCCATGGGCCGCGAAGAGGAAAACAGGGACTCGCGGCCCAGACCGCCGCGTCGCACCTTTTGACCCCGCACAGCCAGACCGCCGCGTCGCACCTTTTGGCCTCGCACAGCCAGCACCGCCGCCCGAAACCCCGCCGCGCCGCGCACTTTGACGGCCCCGCGCAGCCAGACCGCCTGCCGCGCTACTCAACAGCCAGCCTCGCCGTCAGCCGCCAAGGCTACCCGCACAACCACCGCGCCCCGCCGCCTCGGGCGCCCCACTTCACCGAACGCCCGTATCCGTGTGCATACCCGCAACCCTCAATCCCCGAAAAACCGCCGTTTCTCTCCGGAAAAAACCCGAAAATACCGCGAAAAAGATTTGAAAAAAGTGTTGCATTACGGTTTTCTTTATTATATACTTATAGGGCTTGCTTTAGGCGATGACGCAGAAAGTTGCTGTGCTATCAGGTAATTTCTGCTGAGAAGTCCTCACCCGATGAGGGCGGAAGGTGTTCGCCGGCTTTTGCTTTGTGTAAAAAATAAAGAAACGCACGGAGGCGTGTACAGAGCAGGCAAAATCGCTACATGCCTTGAAAGAGCGGGCACGGAGCACCTTGTACGGAGTATAGCGAAAACAGTACAGAATCATTCAGGAGGAAAAAATGAGCGAATTACAGAAAATCAGAATCAAGCTTAAGGCTTATGACCACGCACTGCTGGATCAGTCCGCAGCGAAGATCGTTGAGACTGCCAAGAAGACCGGAGCAGACGTTTCCGGACCTATTCCACTGCCTACCGAGAAGGAAGTAGTGACCATCTTAAGAGCGGTTCATAAGTATAAGGACAGCAGAGAGCAGTTTGAGCAGAGAACCCATAAGAGACTTATCGACATCAACAACGCAACTCTTCAGACTACCGACGCTCTCACCAAGATCGATCTGCCTGCAGGCGTTGACATCGAGATTAAGCTGTAAGAATTAACTAAGTAAGGGACACTCCCTTAGTATGATCGGGAAAAGCGAAGGCCCGCGGCAGGCGAAGGGTTGCGAAAAGCCTGAAGCCGGGAGATGAAGCCGGAACCGATCCGCTGTAAGATTCAAGGAGGAAAAATACATGAAAACAATCTTGGGAAAGAAAATCGGAATGACTCAGATTTTCGCGGAAACAGGCGAAGTAATTCCTGTAACCGTTATCGAGGCAGGTCCGGAAACAGTTACTCAGGTAAAGACAGTTGAAACCGACGGCTACGACGCAGTTCAGGTAGGATTCAGCGAAGCTAAGCCGCAGAGAGTAAACAAGCCTATGAAGGGCCACTTCGACAAGAACGGCGTAACCTATAAGAAGCATCTTGCCGAGTTCAGACCTGAAGAGGGCGAGACTTACGAAGTAGGTCAGACCATCACCGTTGCAGACTTTGAGGTAGGCAGCAAGATGGACGTAACAGGAGTATCCAAGGGTAAAGGAACTCAGGGCAACATCAAGAGACACGGACATCACAGAGGCCCGATGACTCACGGCTCTAAGCATAAGAGACTCCACGGAGCTCTCGCAGCCGGTACTTATCCTTCCAGAGTATTCAAGGGAAATAAGTCGCCGGGAAGAATGGGACGCGAAACCGTTACCGTTCAGAACGTTGTTTTAGTAAAGACAGACGCTGACAGAAACCTCATGCTCATCAAGGGCGCAGTACCTGGTGGCAAGGGTAGCCTTGTAAAGGTTAGATACGCTGTCAAGGGTCAGGACAAATAGAGCCTGAGAAAGGAGGAGACACAACATGGCAAAAGTAACTATGCTCAACATGGCCGGAAAAGAAGCCGGCACTATCGAGCTCAAGGATGAAATATTCGGAATCGAGCCAAACGCCGACGCTGTCCATGCAGTAGTTGTAAACTACCTCGCTAACCAGAGACAGGGTACACAGTCAGCAAAGACCAGGGCTGAAGTAAGAGGAGGCGGACGCAAGCCTTTCAGACAGAAGGGAACCGGCCGTCACAGACAGGGAAGCTCCACGGACCCGTCCCAGGTAGGAGGCGGAATCGTGTTTGCACCAAAGCCGAGAGATTACAGATATTCTGTTCCTAAGAAGCTTAAGAGACTTGCTCTTAAGTCCGCTCTCTCCGCGAAGGTTGCAGACAAGGAAATAATCGTTCTCGACGAGCTGAAGCTTGACGCTCCTAAGACTAAGGAAATGGTAAATATCCTTTCCAACGTCAAGGCTGGAAAGAAGGCTCTCATCGTAACGGCTGAGAAGGACGAGAACATCGTAAAGTCCGCAGCCAACATTCCGGGAGTAAGAACCGCTCTCGTAGGAACGATGAACGTATATGAAATTGTAAACCATAACAGCTTCATCGTGACCAAAGAGGCTGTAGAGAAGATTCAGGAGGTGTACTTATAATGAGATCCGCATACGACGTAATCATAAAGCCTGTCATCTCCGAGCGCAGCATGGACTTGGCCCAGCAGAAGAAATACACTTTCAAAGTGGCTAAAGACGCCAACAAAACTCAGGTTAAGCTGGCAGTTGAAGAGATTTTCGGTGTTGAGGTAAAGAAAGTCAACATCATGAACATTGACGGTAAAGTAAAGAGAATGGGAAGAAACGTCGGAAAGACTTCTTCATATAAGAAGGCAATCGTCACCCTTACCGACGGAAGCAAAGAAATCGAATTCTTCCAGAGTCTGTAATATAGGAGGTAGAGAGAAATGGGAATTAAAAAATACAATCCGACCTCTCCTGGTTTAAGAGGTATGACGGTTTCCACTTTTGAGGAAATCACTGCTAAGACCCCTGAGAAATCTCTTACAGTTACACTCAAGAAGCACTCCGGAAGAAACTCCAGAGGTAAGATCACTGTAAGACACAGAGGCGGCGGCGTAAGACCTAAGTACAGAATTATCGACTTCAAGAGAAACAAGGACGATATTCCTGCTACTGTAAAGACTATCGAGTACGATCCGAACAGAAGCGCTAACATTGCACTGCTCTTCTATGCGGATGGTGAAAAGAGATACATAATCGCCCCTAACGGACTGAAGGTAGGAGATGTAATCTACTCCGGTCCTGAAGCGGATATCAAGGTAGGAAATGCTCTTCCTATCGCCAACATTCCTGTAGGTACCATCATTCACAACATCGAGCTTAAGCCTGGAAAGGGAGCTCAGATGGTAAGATCCGCAGGAAACGGCGCGCAGCTCATGGCTAAGGAAGGAAGATACGCCCAGGTAAGACTCCCGTCCGGAGAAGTAAGAAAGGTTCTCATGACCTGCAGAGCCACCATCGGTGAGGTTGGAAACGAAGAACACGCCAACATCCAGATAGGTAAAGCGGGAAGAAAGAGACACATGGGATGGAGACCGACCGTAAGAGGTTCCGTAATGAACCCTAACGACCATCCACACGGCGGTGGTGAGGGTAAGGCTCCTGTAGGACGCAAGAGCCCTGTAACTCCTTGGGGTAAGCCTGCTCTCGGTTACAAGACCAGAAAGAAGAACAAGGCTTCCAACAAGTACATCGTTAAGAGAAGAAATGAGAAATAAGGAAGGAGCATAGATAATGGGCAGATCACTTAAAAAAGGTCCTTTCGTAGACGCCAAGCTTCTTAAGAGAATAGAGGCTATGAACGAAGCTAACGAAAAGAAGGTTATCAAGACCTGGTCAAGACCATCTACTATATTCCCACAGATGGTGGGACACACTATCGCAGTCCATGACGGCAGAAAGCATGTTCCTGTATATATCACTGAGGACATGGTAGGACACAAGCTCGGAGAATTTGCTCCGACCAGAACTTACAGAGGTCATGCTGCAGACAAATCGTCTAAAGTTAGATAAGAAAAGGAGATAAGATAATGGAAGCAAAAGCAGTTGCAAAATACGTAAGAATGTCTCCTATCAAGCTGAAGCCTGTGGCAGATCTGGTAAGAGGCAAAGACCTTAACGAGGCCCTCACTATTCTGAGGTTCACCCCGGGTAAGGGAGCAGAGATTTTCGAGAAGGTTGTAAAATCCGCTGCCGCTAACGCAGAGAACAACTTCGACATGAATCCTGATAATTTATATGTTGCAGAAATTTATGCTCACCAGGGCCCTACGATGAAAAGATGGAGAGCCGGTTCTCAGGGAAGAGCATCTATAATCCTTAAGAGATCCAGCCACGTAGGCGTTACTCTGAAGGAAAGAGACTAAGATAGGAGGTTTCACTGAATGGGTCAGAAAGTAAGCCCTCATGGTTTGAGAGTGGGCGTAATAAAAGACTGGAATTCTAAGTGGTATGCAGACAAGGGAAACTTTGCCGACATGCTGGTAGAAGATAACAAGATTAGAGAATATGTAAAGAAGAAGCTTTACGTAGCAGGAGTCTCCAAGGTCCTCATCGAGAGATCCGCTGAGAACAAGATCAAGGTAACGGTTCTCACTGCAAGACCGGGTATGGTTATCGGCCATGCAGGAAACGGCGTTGACGAGCTGAAGAAGGCTCTCGTAAAGCTTACAAAGAAGGATATAGACATCTCCATCGAGGAGATCAGAAGATCCGAACTGGACGCGCAGCTTACCGCCGAAAGCGTTGCTCAGGCTCTCGAGAGAAGAGTTTCCTTCAGAAGAGCCATGAAGCAGGCTATTTCCAGAACTATGAAGGCAAATGCCAAGGGAATCAAGATTCTCTGTTCCGGAAGACTGGGCGGTGCTGAAATCGCCAGAAGCGAAAAGTACAGCGAAGGAAATGTTCCTCTCCATACGATAAGAGCAGACATCGACTACGGTTTTGCTGAAGCTGACACCACTTACGGAAAGATCGGCGTAAAGGTATGGATCAACCACGGAGAAATCCTTGACAAGGGACTCCAGAGCCCGGTTCGTGAGGAAAAGCGCGACAGACGCGAAAGAAGAGGCAAGGGCGAAAGAAGAAGAAACGACAGAAGAAGAGATGACAGAAGAAGAGACGACCGTCAGCCTGCAGCCAAGGTAGCGCTTCCGAGAACCAGAAAGGCTCCTAAGGCCAAGCCTGAAGCAGAAGCTCCTCAGGTGGAAGCTCCTGCAGCAGAAACAGCAGCAGTAACCGAAGAATAATCGATAGAAGAAAGGAGGAACAAAGCCATGTTGATGCCAAAGCGCGTTAAACATAGAAGAGTTCACAGAGGTAGAATGAAGGGCGTAGCTACCAAGGGCAACAAGATTACCTACGGTGAGTACGGTCTCATTGCGCAGGAATGCGGATGGATCACCTCCAATCAGATAGAGGCTGCCAGAATTGCCATGACCAGATCTATCAAAAGAGGTGGTAAGGTATATATCAAGATATTCCCACACAAGTCGGTAACCAAGAAACCTGCCGAAGTAAGAATGGGTTCCGGTAAAGGTGCTCCTGAATACTGGGTAGCAGTAGTTAAGCCGGGCAGAGTAATGTTCGAAATAGAAGGAGTAACAGAAGAGCAGGCAAGAGAAGCAATCAGACTTGCAAGCCATAAGCTCCCTGTTAAGTCTAAGTTTGCCATCAAGGGCCAGGAAGCAGCAAAGGGTGGTGAAGCATAATGGAATTGAAGAAAATGAGAGAAATGACCGATATCGAACTCGCAGCTGAGCTCGAAAAAATGAAGAAAGAACTCTTCAATTTGAGATTCCAGCACGTTACAGGACAGCTTGAGAACCCTGTAAAGATGAGAGAAGTTAAGAGAAACATCGCAAGAGTTAAAACCATAATCAGAGAAAAAGAGCTTGAAAAGGCTAATGCCTAACGGAAAGGAGGATGTATTATGGCAGCAGAAAGAAACAGAAGAAAGACCATGGTCGGCGTTGTAGTAAGCGACAAAATGGATAAGACTGTAACAGTTGCAATCGAAGACTTCGTAAGACATTCCCTTTACGGAAAGGCTGTAAAGAGAACCAAGAAGGTAAAGGCTCACGACGAGAATAACGAATGCAATGTAGGAGATAAGGTAAGAATTATGGAGACAAGACCTCTGTCTAAGGACAAGAGATGGAGACTTGTCAATGTAGTTGAGAAAGCTAAATAAGGAGGCACCAGTATGATTCAGACAGAAACAAGACTGAAAGTCGCTGACAATTCCGGTGCAAAGGAACTTCTGTGCATACGCATTCTCGGCGGTACCAGCCGTCAGTATGCGAACATAGGCGATATAATCGTTTGCGCTGTAAAGGAAGCAACACCTGGCGGCGTAGTTAAGAAGGGCGACGTTGTAAAGGCTGTCGTTGTAAGATCTTCTAAGGGTGTTAGAAGAGCTGACGGAAGCTATGTAAAGTTCGACCAGAACGCAGCAGTTATCATAAAGAGTAAAGAGGACAAGACTCCGGTAGGAACCCGTATCTTTGGACCTGTAGCAAGAGAGCTGAGAGATAAGGGATTCATGAAGATTGTGTCTCTGGCTCCGGAAACTTTATAGGAGGTGTAGCGAATGCGTATTAAAAAGGATGATACGGTAATCGTTATTACCGGAAAAGATAAAGGCAGAACCGGAAAAGTTCTCAGAGCTATACCGGAAGAGAACAGAGTAGTCGTAGAAGGTGTAAACATTCAGACCAAGCACCAGAAGCAGACCAGAACCGCTCAGGCTGAGATCAGACACATCGAGGGTCCTATCGACGCTTCCAACGTAATGTACTACGACACCAAGGCTAAAGCACCAGTAAAGATCGGTTACAAGGTTGAGGGCGACAAGAAAGTAAGAATCAACAGAAAAACCGGAAAGACTATAGACTAAGAAAGGAGGAGAAGGTTTTGACAGCAAGACTTAAGGAAACTTACAAGACTAAAGTATATCCTGCTCTTCAGGAAAAGTTCGGATATGAGAATCCTATGATGATTCCTAAGCTTACCAAGGTTACCATCAACATGGGTCTGGGCGAAGCCAAGGACAACATCAAACTTCTCGAGACTGCAGTTAAGGAAATCGGCCTTATCACCGGTCAGAAGCCGGTAACCACCAAGGCAAGAAAGTCCATCGCCAACTTTAAGGTAAGACAGGGAATGCCTGTAGGCGCCAAGGTAACTTTAAGAGGCGACAACATGTACGATTTCGTTGATAAGCTCTTCAACATCTCTCTTCCTAGAGTAAGAGACTTCAAGGGCGTTAGCAGAAACTCCTTTGACGGAAGAGGAAACTACTCCATGGGTATCAAGGAGCAGCTCATCTTCCCTGAAATCAACTACGATGACGTAGATATGATAAAGGGAATGAACATCGTATTTACTACTACGGCAAAGACTGACGAAGAAGCGGCAGCTCTTCTCGAGTTCCTGGGAATGCCGTTTGAGAAGAACTAGGAGGTTAAAATGGCAAAGACATCTCTTAAGGTTAAACAGCAGAGAAAGCCTAAGTATTCGACCCGTGCGTATACGAGATGCAGAATATGCGGAAGACCTCATTCTGTACTCAGAAAGTACGGCATCTGCCGTATATGCTTCAGAGAATTAGCATATAAGGGAGAAATACCTGGGGTTAGAAAAGCCAGCTGGTAAAATAGTTACATCAGTGCACAGGCGGGCGGGAGCCCGAACCGTGCAAGAGGAAGGAGAAATACTGTAATGACAATGACAGATCCAATCGCGGATATGCTGACGAGAATCAGAAATGCCAATACAGCAGGTCATGAGACAGTTGAAATCCCGGCGTCCAACATTAAGAAATCCATCGCCGAGATTCTGTTAAACGAAGGCTATATCAGCAAGTACGAAGTTATCGACGATAACAAGCAGGGCATCATAAAGATCGAAATGAAGTATGGTGCAGGCAAGGAAAGAGTAATAAGCGGAATCAAGAAGATCTCCAAGCCGGGCCTTAAGGTTTATGCAAAGGCTAACGAAGTGCCTAAGGTACTGGGCGGACTCGGAATCGCTATTATCTCCACGTCAAAGGGAGTAATCAGCGATAAGGAGGCAAGAAAGCTCGGTGTTGGCGGAGAAGTAATCTGTTATGTATGGTAGGAGGTAAGAAACATGTCAAGAATAGGTAGAAAACCTGCTCAGCTTCCTGCCGGCGTAGAGGTTACCGTAGACGCTAACAACATGGTAACCGTAAAGGGACCTAAGGGTCAGCTGCAGGAGCAGATCAGCAAGCTTATAAATATAGAAGTAAAAGACGGAGAAGTAGTTTTCACCAGAACTTCCGACGATAGAAACTACAGATCTCAGCACGGTCTTGCAAGAACACTTGTAAGCAACATGATCATCGGCGTAACCAGCGGATTCGAGAAGAGAATGACTCTCGTAGGCGTAGGTTACAGAGCTGAGAAGAAGGGCAATACTTTAGTGATGAACCTGGGATATTCCCATCCTGTTGAGATGCCGGATCCTGAAGGAATCACCACCGAAGTTCCTGATCCTAACACTGTAGTAGTAAAGGGTATCGACAAAGCCGCAGTAGGAAACTACGCTGCAGTAATCAGATCTTGGAGAGAGCCTGAACCTTACAAGGGCAAGGGTATCAAGTACGAGAACGAGATTATTCGCAGAAAAGAAGGCAAAGCCGGTGCTAAATAAGTGAAAGGAGTGAAGTGAAAATGGCAAAGGAAAGCAGAAACGACAAGCGTCTGAAAAGACACGCAAGAGTCAGAAAAAACCTGTCTGGAACTCCTGAAAAACCGAGACTTTGTGTTTTCAGATCCAACAAGAACATCTCTTGTCAGATCATAGACGATGTAAATATGACTACACTGGTAGCGGCGTCCTCCACCGATAAGGACCTTAAGGGAACCTTTGAACACGGCGGAAACAAGGAAGCAGCCAGAAAAGTAGGAGAGGCTGTAGCACAGAGAGCTCTTGCCAAGGGCATCAGCGAGGTTGCTTTCGACAGAGGCGGATTCCTTTATCACGGAAGAGTTAAGGAACTTGCTGAAGGCGCCCGTGAAGGCGGATTGAAATTCTAACAGGAGGAAATAAGGAATGCGTAATATCATAGATGCATCCAAGCTGGACTTGAAGGAAAACATCGTCAGCATCAGACGTGTTGCCAAGACCGTTAAGGGCGGAAGAAACATGCGTTTCTCCGTAACCGTAGTAGTAGGTGACGGCAACGGATATGTAGGCGTTGGTCTCGGAAAGGCTCAGGAAATTCCTGAAGCCGTAAGAAAAGCTACCGAGGATGCAAAGAAGAAACTCATATATGTTCCAATCGTAGGAACCACAGTTCCTCATACAGTAACGGGCGTATTCGGAGCAGGCAAGGTTCTCATCATGCCGGCTGCGCCTGGTACCGGAGTTATCGCAGGTTCTTCGGTAAGAACCGTACTGGAATCTGCAGGACTTAAGAACGTAAGAGCTAAGTCTCTGGGTTCTTCCAACACCGGAAATATGGCTCTTGCAACTATCGAGGGACTCAGAAACCTTATGACAGTTGAGAAGGTGGCTAAGCTGAGAGGCAAGACACCTGAAGAAATTTTAGGATAGGAGGATACGCGAAATGGCAATGTTAAAAATCACTTTAACTAAGAGCACCATCGGCGCTTCCCCTAAACAGAAGAAAGTAGTCGAAGCGTTAGGACTCAGAAAGATGCATCGCAGTGTTGAATTAGCCGACACACCTCAGACCCGCGGTGCTATTGCGAAAGTATCGCATCTAGTAACTGTAGAAGAAATCTAAGGATAGGAGGTGCAAGGTATAATGAAACTGCATGAATTAAGAGCTCCTGAAGGTTCCAAGAAGAACCCTAAAAGAAAGGGCCGCGGTACCGCTACCGGTCAGGGAAAGACTGCCGGCAGAGGTATGAACGGTCAGAAGTCCAGAAGCGGCGGCGGCGTAAGACTCGGATTCGAGGGTGGACAGATGCCGCTGTACAGACGTCTTCCTAAGAGAGGCTTCACCAACAAATGGGCTAAGGAATATTCCATCGTGAACGTGGAGGAGCTTAACAGATTTGAGGCTGGTACCGTGGTTACACCTGAAGTTCTCATCGAGACCGGAATGGTTAAGCAGGTTAAGGACGGCGTTAAGATTCTCGGCGACGGAGCTTTAGACAAGGGCATCACGGTAAAGGCACAGAAGTTTACCAAGACTGCAATTGAGAAGATAGAAGCTGCCGGAGGAAAGGCAGAGGTGATCTAAGATGGATCTGCTGAATAATGTAGCGAAAGCGTTTAAGATTCCTGAAATACGCAAGAAGCTCATATTTACAATACTGATGCTCGTCGTATTCAGAATCGGTTCAAGCATACCTGTGCCGGGAATCGACAGAAGCGTCCTGGCGCAGACGTTCAGCGGAGACGCCGGACTGCTGGATCTCTTCGACCTGTTCTCGGGCGGAGCGTTCAGCAACTTCACCATCTTTGCGCTTAGCATCACGCCGTACGTAACGGCAAGCATTATTATGCAGCTTCTCGGTATTGCGTTCCCGTATTTCGAAAGGCTTGCCAAGGAGGGCATGGCCGGAAGAAAGAAGATGGCTCAGATAACGAGATACATGACCGTGGTTCTCGCCCTGATTCAGGCGCTGGGACTTACGGTAGGTCTCTTCAGACAGGCCGTAATCGATCAGACGTGGTTCTCCTTTGCGGTGATCATTCTGGTTCTTACGGCAGGCACGGCTTTCCTCATGTGGCTCGGTGAGCAGATTAACGAGAACGGAATCGGAAACGGTATCTCCCTGATAATCTTCAGCGGTATCGTTGCGAGAATTCCGAGCGGCATCAGAAGCATGTGGACCCAGTACAGCGAAGGACAGCTGAACATAGTAACTCTCATACTGTTCCTCATCGCTGCCGTAGTGGTAATTCTGGGAATCATAGAGGTACAGCAGGGAACGAGAAGAATTCCTGTTCAGTACGCAAAGAGAGTAGTCGGAAGAAAGATGTACGGCGGACAGTCGACCCACATTCCGCTGAAGGTAAACCAGGCGGGCGTTATTCCTGTAATCTTCGCTCTGTCGCTGATTCAGTTCCCGCTGACGATTACATACTTCTTCCCTGATTCGGGATTTACCGAATTCGTAACGAAGTGGCTTTCCCCGAGCGGAAACCCGGGAGTATGGGTATACGCCGCATTTAACATTCTGCTCATCATATTCTTCAACTATTTCTACACCACGGTTACCTTTAACCCGATGGAAATAGCTCAGAACATGAAGCAGAACGGCGGATTCATTCCGGGAATAAGACCGGGCAGAGCCACCATAGAATACCTCACAAGGGTTATGAGCAGAATTTCCTTTGTGGGAGCAATCTTCCTGGCAGTAGTTGCAACCCTTCCTACCATCGTGGGACAGCTTACGGGAATGAACATCCACTTCGGCGGAACTTCACTCCTCATCGCTGTGGGCGTGGCAATCGACACCATGAAGCAGCTGGAAAACCAGATGGTTATGAGAAACTATTCCGGATTTCTTAAATAAGAGGAGATGGAACAAATGCTTAGAACAATTCTGTTAGGGCCTCCGGGAGCCGGTAAAGGCACTCAGGCTGTAAAAATAGTTGAGAAGTATGGAATTCCGCATATTTCCACGGGAGACATTTTCCGCGAGAACATCAAAAACGGAACCGAGCTTGGAAAGAAAGCTCAGGAGTATATGAACCGCGGAGAGCTGGTTCCCGACGAATTGGTGGTTGAAATAGCCACCGACAGGCTTCTGAAGGACGACTGCAAAGAAGGCTTCCTTCTTGACGGTTTTCCGAGGACCGTATTCCAGGCCGAAAAGCTTGATGAGTTTTTACAGGCTCACGGTCAGAAGCTTGATGTCGTAATCGATATAGAGGTGGAAAAGCAGGAACTGCTTACAAGACTTACCGGCAGACGTGTTTGCAAGAAGTGCGGCGCAAGCTATCACATCGTGAACATACCTCCTAAGAAGGAAGGCATTTGTGACATCTGCGGCGGCGAACTCTTCCAGAGAGACGACGACACCGTAGAGACCGTCGAGAACAGAATAGAAGTCTACAAGGCGCAGACCATGCCTCTGGTGGACTACTACAAGAAGGCAGGAAATCTTGCCGAGATCGACGGATCCGGTGATCTTGACAGAGTATTTGCGGATATCGTAAAAGCGCTGGGTGAGTAAGATGATAATCATCAAGTCGAAAGAAGAAATAGGACTTATGCGTGAGTCGGGCAAGGTGACGGGACATGTGCTCGAAGCCCTGTCTGACTATATAAAACCGGGACTGACCACTTTGGACATTGACGATTTTGTCCGTGAGATAATCACGAGCCACAAGATGATTCCGACGTTCAAGGATTACGGCGGTTTCCCGGGAAACGCATGTGTTTCGGTAAACGATGAAGTTGTACACGGAATTCCTTCGGCGGACAGAGTGCTTCAGGAGGGCGACATCGTCAGCGTGGACGTGGGCTCTACCTACAAAGGCTACGTCAGCGACGCCGCAAGGACATATCCCGTGGGCAAAATAAGCGAGGAAGCCCAGCGGCTTATAGACGTAACCCGTCAGAGCTTCTTTGCCGGTATAAAGTACGCCAGGGTCGGATACAGACTGTCCGACATTTCCCACGCCATACAGTGTGAGGCGGAAAGCGCAGGCTTTTCGGTCATAAGAGATTTCGTAGGCCACGGAGTCGGAAGGGAGCTTCACGAAGACCCTCAAATCCCCAACTACGGAAAGCCGGGCAAGGGACCGCGCCTTGCGGAAGGAATGGTCTTTGCCATAGAGCCTATGATTGCCGAGGGCACCTACGAGGTGGAGACCCTGGGCAACGACTGGACCGTCGTAACGGCGGACGGGAAGCTTTCGGCGCACTATGAGAATACCGTGGTTATAAATGATGGTGAGCCTGAGCTGCTTACATTGATATAGGAGAGGTGTAAACCAATGGCTAAGAAAGATGTAATCGAGGCAGTCGGAACGGTTGTAGACGCCCAGCCTAACGCCATGTTCAAGGTCAGGCTTGAAAACGGATTCGAGGTGCTGGCGCATATTTCCGGCAAAATAAGAATGAACTACATAAGAATTCTCCCGGGAGACAAGGTGAAGGTGGAGCTTTCCCCTTACGACCTGACCCGCGGCAGAATCATATGGAGAGATAAATAACCGTTAAAAAGGCAGAATGGAAGGAGTTTGAAGATGAAAGTAAGAGCATCTGTAAAGCCAATCTGCGAAAAGTGCAAGGTTATCAAGAGACACGGAAAAGTAATGGTCATCTGCGAGAACCCTAAGCACAAGCAGAGACAGGGCTAAAAAGCCAGTTAAATTTCGCTGCACGAACCGGGTATGCAGCGTGTAAAGTAATATTTGTTTTTTAGAGCGCCTGTCTATATCACCCCCGGAAAGGTGACGGAAGATAGGAGAAGGAGGAAACGTATGGCTCGTATAGCCGGTGTAGACTTACCAAGAGAAAAGAGGGTAGAAATCGGTTTAACTTACATTTACGGTATAGGCAGACCTACCTCGCTGGCAATCTTAGAGAAGGCCGGAGTAAACCCTGACACCAGAGTTAAGGACCTCACAGAAGATGAGGCCGGCAGAATCAGAAAGATTATCGACAGCGAATATGCAGTTGAGGGAGATCTCAGAAGAGAGGTTTCCATGAACATCAAGCGTCTCATGGAAATCGGAAGCTACAGGGGCATCAGACACAGAAGAGGCCTTCCTGTAAGAGGTCAGAAAACCAAGACTAATGCCAGAACCCGCAAAGGTCCGAAGAAGACCGTGGGCAGAAAGAAAAAATAAGAAGGAGGTAGGAAACAATGGCTAAAGCTGTAAAGAAGACAGTCAGAAAAAAGAAAAGAGAACGCAAGAACATTGAAAAAGGCCAGGCACATATCCAATCCACCTTTAACAATACTTTAGTTACTCTTACAGATTCAAACGGTAACGCGCTTGCATGGTCCAGCGCAGGTTCCCTGGGATTCAAGGGTTCCAGAAAGTCGACTCCGTTTGCGGCGCAGATGGCGGCAGAGACTGCTACAAAGGCTGCAATGGAGCATGGTCTTAAGACCGTTGAAGTTTTTGTAAAGGGTCCGGGTGCCGGAAGAGAAGCCGCTATCAGAGCGCTTCAGGCTGCTGGTCTTGAAATCACAATGATTAAAGATATAACACCGATTCCGCATAACGGATGCAGACCGCCGAAGAGAAGAAGAGTGTAATAGGAGGGTATAAAAATGGCAGTAAACAGAACACCTGTCCTCAAGAGATGTCGTTCCCTCGGAATCGACCCTGCATACCTTGGAATCAGCAAAAAGTCCAAGAGACAGGTTAAGAGGACTAACAGAAAAATGAGCGAATACGGACTTCAGCTCCGTGAAAAGCAGAAGGCCAAGTTCATCTACGGCATATTAGAAAAGCCGTTCAGAAACTACTACGAAAAGGCAAAGAAGATGAACGGAATTACAGGTACCAACCTTATGGTTCTCCTGGAATGCCGTCTCGATAATGTTATATTCAGACTGGGCCTTGCAGCTACCAGAAAAGAGGCAAGACAGCTTATCGTTCACGGCCACTTCACCGTAAACGGAAAGAAAGTAAGCTCTCCTGGACTGCAGGTTAAGCCGGGCGATGTAATCAAAGTAAAGGAAGCCAGCACCAAGTCTCCTAAGTTCAAGGAAATAAGAGACATGGTCGTTACCACTCCTTCCTGGCTGACAGTAGACGTTGACAAACTCGAAGGTAAGATGTTATCCGTACCTGAGAGAGATGAAATCGACACACCTGTTGAAGAGCAGCTTATCGTCGAACTGTACTCCAAATAATAAGAAAGCCAAGGCCGTTATTATTACTTTGGAAGAAAGAGGAGGTTTTTTAAATGATAGAAATCGAAAAACCAACAATATCAAAGACTTTGGACGAAAGCGCGCATTACGGCAAGTTTGTCTTAGAGCCGCTTGAAAGAGGCTACGGCCTGACCCTCGGTAACAGCATGAGAAGAATTCTTCTCAGCTCTCTTCCGGGTGCGGCGGTAACATCCATCAAGATTGACGGCATACTCCACGAATTTTCCACCATTCCGGGAGTCAGAGAAGATGTAACGGAAATAATCCTCAACCTGAAGAAGCTTGCGATTAGACTTAACGGGGAAAGCACCAAGAGAGTGATCATAAACGCAGTGGGACCTAAGGAGGTCACCGCAGCGGATATTATCGGAGATTCCGAACTTGAGATATTCAACCCGGATCTTCACATCGCAACTCTCGAGGAAAATGCGACCCTGGTTATGGAGCTGAACCTTGCAAGGGGCAGAGGCTACGTTCCTGCAGAGCAGAACAAGACCGAAACCACTCCGATTTCCGTAATTCCGGTGGATTCCATCTTCACACCTGTGACGAAGGTAAACTACACCGTGGAGCACACCAGAGTCGGACAGGTAACCGACTATGACCGTCTTATCCTTGAGATCTGGACCGACGGTTCCATCTCTCCTGAAGAGGGAGTTTCCATCGGCGCAAAGATCATGCAGGAGCATCTGAACCTGTTCATTCAGCTCGACGATGCAACCGACGGCATGGAAATCATGGTGGAAAAGGAAGAAGATCAGAAGGAGAAGGCTCTCGAAATGACCATAGAGGAACTGGAACTTTCCGTTCGTTCCTTCAACTGTCTGAAGAGAGCGTCGATCAACACTGTTGAGGAGCTTACCGAGCGTACCGAAGAGGATATGATGAAGGTAAGAAACCTCGGCAAGAAATCTCTTGATGAAGTAAAGGCCAAGCTTGCAGAGCTGGGACTCAGCCTCAAGCCGACCGACGAATAGAAGTCAATGCTACGAAAGGAGAAACAAGATGCCAGGATATAGAAAGCTGGGCAGACCTACAGCTCACAGAAAGGCTATGCTTAGAAATCTTGTAACCGATCTCTTCAGAGAGGGCAGAATTTCTACTACCGACTGCAGAGCTAAGGAAGCCAGAAGAGAAGCAGAAAAGCTCATCACTTTGGCAAAGCGCGGCGATCTCCATGCAAGGAGACAGGTGCTTGCCTACATATACGACGAGTCCGTTGTAACGAAGCTGTTTGAGGAAATCGCTCCTAAATATGCTGAGAGAAACGGCGGATATACCAGAATCCTCAAGCTGGGACCTCGCAGAGGCGACTGCGCTGAGGTGGTATTCCTCGAGCTCGTTTAATAAGGATTAAACAAAGCCTGCAGGCTTCGCGCGCGGTAAACGCATGCGGGGCCTGTTTTTTTCTGCCTTGATTCCGGCAGACGGATAAACTTTTTAGAAATTTTCAGAAATATTAACAAAAGTTAAGTTGAAATAGCTCTGACCTTCTGATATTCTAAAATCAGAATAAGGACAGAGAGGTGTAGAGGATGGAAGAAGAGAAAAAAGTCAGGCAAGAGGGAATGACAAGGAGAGGAAAGATAATCCTTACAGTATTTGCGGGAGCAGTCATCGTATTTCTCATTTGGTGGCTTATACCCAGAAGCTTTGAAGGCATCACCGGAATGAAAGGAATACAGCCGCAGAAAATATCGTGTACCATTCAGCCTGCCGATATTGAAGCGTCGCCCCTGCAGATAACAGTAACGGATTCGGAGGAGACGGCCACGATAATCAGCCACCTGAAGTCGTCAAAATACAGGCCGGACGTGCGGCACCCTTTCAGTAACGGGGGATACTCCAGCGATGCATATGACGGAAGGAGCATACGTATAGGAATCACGGATCCCGAAGGTAAATACTGGAAGTACTCTATAGATTTCGTGGACGCAAAGGCTATGGTAATCACTACTGTGGAAAATCCAACGGCTTCGGATTTTACATATGAGAGCGAGGCGTACAGCCCTCTCGAGCCGGAGCTGTTCAACAGGCTTTACGACTATATAGAAAGTCTCGAACCTGTTGAAGTTATCAAAGCGGAGCCGGAGGATCAGGGGAAATGAATAGAGAAACTGCGATGATGATGAGCCGGAAGATGAAAATTCTCTTCGTGCTGGCGGTAATTTATGCCGTGGCTTCAGCCCTGACCAGAAATTTCAATTCGGATAAAACACTGTTGGAATTTGCGGCCGGCATAGTGGGCAACGTCTGCAACATAGCGTACGGAATTATTCTCATACTGATGGAGAAGGGATGCAGAAGGTACTGGCGCGCAGGAATGACCCTACTCGTCAGCGCCGAAATCATGCTGCTCACCGATATTTTTGCGGACACGCCGATGTTTGACAATCTGCCTGCTGCAGCTTTTGCAGCTGCCGTAGCCTTCGGAGCTCTGATAGTTATGCTGTACGCGACCTATTCGGAATACAAGGCCCACTCGGAGGTCATGACCGAGCTGGGAAGTCCCCTTGCAAAAAAATGGATAACCCTGTGGTCCTACACTATTACGGGCTACGTTCTGATGTTCTTCGCCGGGGTAATGCTGATGGGGTATATCCTCTTTTTCGCTCTGATACTGACTGCGGTATCGGGAATAATGCTGCTGGTGACGTCGATAGTGAGATTCGTGTATCTTTATAAGACGATGAAGGCGCTTGAGAATTACGGAAAGGACGTGAGAGAATGAGTAATGAAAAAGCAAGAGAGCTGAGCAGAAAGCTGAATGTACTGTTCTGGGTCGGCGTTATAATTGCGGTGGTAGACCTTATTAAATCGGACAGTCTCGTATCGGCGGTATGCGGAATCATATACGCGGTACTTCTCATAATGATGGGAAGGCTGAACGGCTTCTACAAGAAATCCGGCGTAATAGTTTTCATTTCCATGGGAGTGACCGTCATCTGGCTGGTGGTGACGACGGCGGCTCTTTTCACCTACGGAATCGGCGCAATGGGCATTTACATGGCTCTTCTGGTGACCATTGCGATCGCAGTGCTAACCATATATGGCACATACTGCGAGATCAAAGGTCACTCCGCCTGCCTTGAGGAGGTGGGCAATCCCCTTTCCGGCACGTGGATGACCATATGGAAGTGGCTGCTTGCAGGCTATGTCTGCGTCGTGATAGGTATGGTGATGCTGTTCATCGTTCCGGCGCTGGGAACAATAGCGTCCCTGGCGGGCGGAATAATAATGTTCGTAATCGGCATAGTAAAGATAGTATACATCTACAAGACTATGGCGGTTTTCAGGGACTATAACGGTCCGGTTTTCGCATCTGAAGCCTGTGGTCAGCAGGGACAGGACTTTAGCGAGACATCTTCCGCCTCGCAGACGTCCTATGTTTACGCGGAGCCCGTAAGGGAGCCGGGCGCCGAGGCGGACACCGGTGAGAAGGGAGATGAAAGAGATGGAGGAAACGGAGAGAACGATCAGCAGTGACAAAGGCGGCAGAGCCGCGGGAAAGAAAAAATGGATAATACTTGCAGTCTTTGCGGTTCTGGCAGTCTGCTTCCTCGTTTGGGCGTTCTACCCGAGAAGCTTCGACGAAATAACGGGAGTGAAGATTACGGAAGGCGTTCAGATCGGATGCAACGTGCAGAGCGACCCGTTCGTGGAGGATTACAGGTTCAAAGAACTGAGCGCCTCAAGAGAGATAGGCGATGTGGTGAGCATTCTGACATCATCGGACTACAGAAAGGATATACGGTATCCGTTTTCCAACTCGGCAACCTCCACACAGGCCTTTGACGGCAGAAATATGAGGATGGACTTCTACGATTCTGAGACGGAAAGGTACGTATGCCACTTTCACCTCATAGACGAAGGGCTGGTGGAGGTCGTCACCTACGAAACCGCTGAGGGCGGGGAAAAGGTTAGAACCTACACGCCGACAGACTCTGAGATGTTCGACAGGCTGTATGAGTATCTGGACGATATAGCTGTATAGTGAAATGAGCGGATTCCTGCCCCGGCGGGAATCCGTTTTTGTATCAAGAAAACCCCGTGTTAGACACGGGGTTCGTTGAAGCTATGCATTTGAACATTAACTCGTCAACTGTTAAACTGAAATTGCGGTCTGGCAACTGCAATTAAGTTCAACAGGAGGAAA
>CALXBQ010000024.1 GCA_944386595.1 uncultured Clostridia bacterium | reverse complement strand
AAGAAGAAATCCGGTGACAATGGCGGGGAGGACACACCTGTACCCATCCCGAACACAGAAGTTAAGCTCCCCAGCGCCGATGATACCTGGCGGGAGACTGCCCGGGAAAGCAGGACGTTGCCGGTTTTGATATGAACGCTTCGCTATGAGGCGTTCTTTTTTTATGTGGTGCAGGGCCTGAAATTATGGTATAATTTTAACGTTATATTGGATAGGAGGTACCGTATGTTTCTTCTTAAGGTAATATTTGCGGTTCTCGTCTGCCTGCCGTTTATCTACCTTGCGGCGTATCTGTTCGGCAGGTTATACAGAGATGCAAAGAAGAAACGCTGACGGTGGACTTGTTTATGAAGAGAGGTATTTTCATCTCCATAGAGGGCTCCGACGGCTCCGGCAAGTCGACCCAGCTTTCATATATAAAGGAATATTTCAGAGACCATAACCTTGATGCGGTTTTCACCAGAGAACCGGGCGGAACCGCCATAGGCGAGAAAATACGAAATATAATTCTCGACAATGAAAACAGCGAGATGTTTCCACTTACGGAGGCCATGCTGTACGCCGCGGCGAGGGCGCAGCACGTGAGGGAGCTTATCGTTCCCACCCTTGAGAAGGGCAGACACGTGGTATGCGACAGGTTCGTAGACTCCAGCATAGCCTATCAGGGCTACGGAAGAGAGCTGGGCGACTGCGTGGGTGTAATAAACGGCTTTGCCGTTGGAGGCAGAATGCCGGACTTTACCTTCTTCCTGGATTTGGATCCGGCCGTAGGCCGCGGAAGGATAAGCAGCGCACATTTTGACAGACTGGAAAAGGAAAAGCTCTCCTTTCATCAAAGGGTGTACGAGGGATACCTTAAGGTCATGGAGGAAGGCGGAGGCAGATTCATAAGAATAGACGCCTCTAAATCCGTGGAAGAAGTCAGAAGCGAGATATACGCCCATCTGGATCGCATTTTTTTCGGGGAGAGGGAGAATGGATAAGCTTTTTGATGCCATAAGAAACGGCAGGCTTTCCCATGCGTATATCATCGAAGGAGACGCGCTCTCGGGGAAATACGAGACCGCAAAGAGAGCGGCAAAGGCCGTTTTGTGCGAGGAGGCTCCCGGAGAGGGATGCGGAAGATGCGTCATTTGTCAGAAGGTGGAGCACGAGAACTACGAGGACGTGTACCACGTTTCCGCCGACGAGAGCAGCCTCAAGGACGCCGTCATCGCGGAGCTTCAGGAGAATCTGAGGCATAAGCCGTCGGCAGGGGACAGAAACATCGCGATTATCGAAGATGCGGACACCATGACGGTAAGGGCCCAGAACAGATTTCTTAAGACCCTCGAGGAGCCTAATCCGGGAACGGTGATCTTTCTTCTGTCGGAGAACAGGGACAATCTGCTTCCGACCATAAGATCAAGGTGCGTGACCTACAGAATGCCTGCCGTATACGACGAAGATAATCCCTACGTCGAGCTTGCGGCGGATCTTCTTGCAAAGGCGGAGAACGGAGGCTATTTCTGCGACATAAAGGACGCTCTGGATAAGAAGATTAAGGACAGAAAATCCGCCATGGCTTTTCTCGACGCGGCGGAGCTTCTTCTCATGAGGTACTTTACCGGACGTGAAAAATCCATGTGGAGCCCGGAGCACATCAGAGAAGTCGTGGGATTCGTCGAGGAAGCGAGACGGGATTTAAATTTCAACGTCAACTATAAATACGCTCTCAGGAATATGCTGCTTAAAGCGGGTATGTAGAGAGCCTTACGAAAAATACAGAAGTTTTGGAGGAAATTCGGATTTATGATAAAGGTGGCCGGTGTTAAATTCAAGAGCGCAGGCAAGGTGTACTACTTCAGTCCCGAAGACGTTCCGTCGGTAAAGAGCGGAGACAACGTAATCGTGGAGACAGCGAGGGGACTGGAATACGGTACGGTGACCATGGATATTACTGAGATAAGGGAGGAGAGTATAGTATCCCCTCTGAAGAAGATAGTGAGAATCGCGACGGAGGCCGACGAGAAGCGCCACGAGGAAAACGAGAGCAGGAAAGCGGGAGCAATGCAGATATGCCAGGAGAAGATAGAGAAGCATAATCTGGAGATGAAGCTTACCGACGTGGAGTACACTTTTGATAACAACAAGATTATCTTTTACTTCACCGCCGACGGCAGGGTGGACTTCAGAGAGCTTGTAAAGGACCTTGCAGGCGTGTTCAGAATGAGAATAGAGCTTCGTCAGATAGGAGTAAGAGATGAAGCGAAGATGCTGGGAGGCGTGGGAAGCTGCGGAAGAAGCCTCTGCTGCGCGTCGTGGCTTTCGGACTTTCAGCCCGTGTCCATCAAGATGGCAAAGGTGCAGGATTTGTCCCTTAACCCTACGAAGATTTCCGGCATATGCGGAAGGCTCATGTGCTGCCTGAAGTACGAAAATGAAGTATACATGGAGCTGAAGAAGGGACTTCCGGACAACGGTGAGAAAGTTAAAACGGCGGACGGTCTCGGCAAGGTAGTGGATACGGACATTCTGGGAAGCAAGGTCAAAGTGAGACTCTTTACGGGCGAGAAGGACGAGGACGGAAACGAGAAGCTTACAGCCGACGTCTACACCTACGGCAAGGACGACGTGAAGAGGCTTAACCCGAGGAGAAAGAAATCCCAGAACAGAGACATACTTGAGGACGTGGACGATGAGTACATCGACGAGCTTAAGGAGCTCATCAGGGAGTAGTTATGGCTCTCAGATATGACAGGACAGGCTTTAAAGACATCGTGATATGTCAGGATCCCGATGAGTTCTGCTACGGGACGGACGCGGTCATTTTAGCTCACGAGGCTTCGCGCAGCGCCATGGCTTTAAGGAAGGACTGCGCCATAGCGGATCTGGGAACGGGAACGGGGATCGTACCCCTTATTCTGTCTCAGAAAACGGCGGCGGGAAGGATAATGGGCATAGAGGTTCAGGAGCGCTCGTTCAGACTGGCGGAGCGTAACGGAGAGGAAAACGGTCTGAGCGGCAGGGTCTCCTTCGTTATGGGAAACGTAAGAGACGTGAGCCCGGGGTACGGCGGCGAGTTTGACATAGTAACCTCCAATCCGCCTTATACGGCGGGAGGAGAAGGCATCGAAAGCGGAAACGACGCCAAGGCCATAGCCCGCCACGAGATTCTGGGGACTTTGGACGATTTTCTTAAGGCTGCGGCCTTTATGCTCAAGGACAAAGGCGAGTTCTACATGATTCACAGACCGGGACGCATCGTCGACATATGCGCAGGCTGCAGGAAATACGGCCTTGAGCCTAAGGAGATGACCTTCATTTCCGGAAAGCCGGGGGAAAAGCCCAACCTGCTTCTCATAAAGTGCGTGAAGAACGGGGGAAGGGATCTCAGAGTTCTCGCACCTTTTGCGGTGAGAAACGACGACGGCAGTTTTTCCGAAAGAATGCTGAAATGTTACGAAATATAGACGGCGACGATAAAAAACGGTTGTTATTATTTGGGAATACGGTTATAATAATCCATAGACGGGATTTGTTCAAAAAGGAGGAGCAAGATGATAACCATAGACATTAAGACCATGCTCATTTATCTGGTGCTTATTGCGGTGGCAGTGCTTGTGATTTATCTCATAGTGCTGGTAAAGAACCTGGTCACCACGGTTAAGAATACCAATCAGGTGCTGGAGGATACGGCGGTGGTATCGGGAATTCTGGCCGAAAAGGCAAAGGCCGCAGACGGGTTGGCGGACGACGTCATAGAGGCCCTCGGAAGCTTTACCAAGGCCGTAAAGGGTGAAGAAAACCTCATCGCTGCTCTGTCCAACATAGCCAAAACCATCGGAATGGCTGTGTCCTTTGTGAGAAAGAAGGACGACGAGCCTGCCCGTGAAAGGGAAACAGGAAAGAAAAAGTAAGAGTATATATTAACGTTTGCAGTCGTTTAAACCTGAATGCGATTTAAAAAGGAGGACCCACTATGAAAGCAACAGGAATTGTAAGACCGGTAGACTCTCTCGGAAGAGTAGTAATCCCTATTGAGCTGAGAAGAAATCTGGGAATCAACACCGACGATTCTCTGGAAGTGTTCGTTGACGGACAGTTCATCATGCTTAAGAAATACGAGCCTGCGTGCATTTTTTGCGGAGAAGCGGAGGGCGTGACTCTGATTCATGGAAAGCCCGTGTGCAAAGGCTGCATAGAAGAAATGAAGAACCTTTAATGTGACAAAATAAGCCTGCATTCTTACGACAGGCTTTTTTGTTCGTATAAAAAAATTCGCGGAAAACCGGCGGAGGAAAAGATGGCAAAGTTTTTAGTTCAGAAGAGCGGCCCTCTTAACGGAGAGGTCGTAATCAGCGGAGCGAAGAACGCAGTGCTGCCGCTGATGGCAGCTACCATTCTTTCGGAGGAGGAATGCGTCATTTCGGACGTTCCACAGCTGAAAGATGTAGATGTTATGAAGGAAATCCTCTTGTCCATAGGCGGAAAGATAAAATCTGCCGAGGAGGGTGTTCTTTCCATAGATATGGGCAACATAGAAAAATGGGAGGCCGACTACGACCTGGTATCCAGAATGAGAGCGTCCTTCCTCGTTATGGGTTCCCTTCTGGGACGGTGCGGCAGGGCCAAGGTCTACATGCCCGGCGGATGCACCATAGGAGCAAGACCCATAGATCTTCACCTGAAGGGCTTCGAGGCTCTCGGCGCGGAGATAATAGTAAAGGACAATTTCATAGAGGCAATAGCGCCGGAAGGCGGTCTTAGGGGAGAGAGCATATATCTGGACTTTCCGAGCGTAGGCGCTACGGAAAACATCATGGCTGCGGCGGTTCTTGCAGAGGGAACCACATATATAGAAAACGCCGCCGAGGAGCCTGAGATAGTCGACCTTGCCAACTTCCTGAACAAAATGGGCGCAAGGATAAAGGGCGCAGGAACCGATACCATAAAGATAGAAGGAGTGGAGAGGGTTCACGGAGCCAGTCATACGGTTATCCCCGACAGAATCGAAGCGGGAACCTACATGCTGGCCGCCGCAATAACAAGAGGGACCCTTCTCATAAAGAACATGGTGCCGGATCACGTAAAGCCTATTACGGCAAAGCTTCGCGAAAGCGGAGTGACCGTGGAGCTTGCAGACGAGGGACTGTATGTTGACGCATCCGGTGACAGAAAGCTGGTTGCGGCGGATATAAAGACTCTTCCTTATCCGGGATTTCCGACGGACATTCAGTCCCCTTTCATGAGCTTTCTGACTACGGTGGAGGGCTCCAGCACGGTGATAGAGACGGTGTTTGAGAACAGACTCATGCACGTGGCCGAGCTCAACAGAATGGGCGCCAATATTATGACCGAAGGAAACAAGGCCATCGTTCAGGGATGTAAGCACCTTGAAGGGGCCCAGGTAATCGCCACGGATTTAAGAGCCGGCGCGGCTCTGGTTCTTGCGGGTCTTGTGGCCAGCGGAACCACCGAGATCTCCGAGATATACCACATAGAGCGGGGATACGAAAAGTTCACCGAAAAGTTCAGAGCAATCGGCGCTAACATAATGCGCGTTGAGGAGTAGAAAATGGCAGATCTGAAATATCTGGAGCTTCTGTCCAAGGATTATCCCAACATAAGGGCAGCTGCCGCAGAGTATATAAACCTTCAGGCAATCCTGGCTCTTCCCAAGGGCACGGAGTACTTCCTGAGCGATCTTCACGGAGAGCACGAGGCCTTTATCCACATGATAAAGAGCGCCTCCGGAACCATAAAGAGCAAAATTGACGAGCATTACGGAGGGATTTTGAGCGAGGAGGACAGAGACGATCTTGCCGCTCTCATATACAATCCCGAGGCTGAGATAAAGAGGAGAAAGAAAAGCGAAGCGGACTTTGACAAATGGTGCGTAAACGTGATATATCGTTTAGTTACGATTTGTAAATCCGTCTCCACAAAATACACCAGATCAAAGGTGAGAAGAAGACTTCCCAGGTATCTTGACTACGCCATGGACGAGCTTCTCCACGCCGACGACGAGGAAAACCGCGCTCACTACTACAGTGAGATCATAAACACCATCGTTTACAGCGGCATGGCCGAGACATTCATATGCGAAATGGCCGAGGCCACCAGCAGGCTGGCGGTGGATCAGCTCCACATCATAGGAGACATATTTGACAGAGGAGCCCACCCTGACTCCATAATGGACTACCTTATGGATTTTCACGACGTGGACTTCCAGTGGGGAAACCACGACATCGTGTGGATGGGAGCCGCCGCGGGAAATCTGGCGTGCATAGCCAACATCGTCAGGATGAACATAAGCTATAACAACTTCGACATGCTGGAAGTGGGATACGGAGTGAATCTGAGGCGTCTTGCAACCTTTGCGGCAAACACCTACGCCGACGACCCGTGCGCAAAGTTTGCGCCCCATATTCTCGACAAAAACAAGTTTGACCCGGTGGACGAAAGCCTTGCCGCCAAGATGCACAAGGCCATAGCGGTCTGCCAGTTCAAGGCCGAAGGCCAGATAATCCTGGCGCACCCGGAGTATCACCTTGACAACAGACTGCTGCTTGACAAGATAAACTTCGATGATAAGACCATAGTCATCGACGGCGTAAAGTACGACCTTATGGATACCAACCTGCCGACGGTGGACCCTGAAAACCCTTACGAGTTCACGGCGGACGAGCTGGAGGTAATGAATTCCCTTCAGGCTTCGATCCTGAATTCGGAAAAACTTCAGAAGCATATAAAGTTCCTTTTCAGCCACGGAGCTCTCTATACGAAGGTCAACGGCAATCTCCTGTATCACGGCTGCATTCCGATGGACGAAAACGGAGAGTTCATCGAGGTGGAGATAAACGGCGGGAAGTTCAAGGGCAAGGAGCTTATGGACCATCTGGACGCTCAGGTCAGAAGGTCATACTTCTCACCTGAAGAGGTTCTACGCTACGGCAAAAGCGGCGACATTATGTGGTACCTGTGGCTCGCAAAGGATTCCCCTCTCTTCGGAAAGGAGAAGATGACCACCTTTGAACGGCTTTTCATCGCCGACAAAGCCGCTCACAAGGAGCCGGTAAGACCTTACTACAAGCTGATCAAGGAAAGAGGCCCGTGCGAGAAGATACTCAGAGAGTTCGGCCTGGATCCGAGCAGAGGAAAGATACTGAACGGTCACGTTCCCGTTAAGATAAAGGACGGCGAAAGCCCTATCAAAGGCGGCGGCCTCCTCTACGTAATAGACGGCGGAATTTCCAAGGCCTACCAGAAGCAGACCGGCATCGCGGGATATACCTTCATATTCAACTCCCGATTTATGGCCCTGGCTGCCCACAAGCCTTATAAGCCTCTGAAACCGGACGGCACTCAGGAGTTCTCAAGCCCTGTGGTCACCACCGTGGAGACCCTGCCTGAAAGACTCCTGATAATAGACACCGACAAAGGAGCGGAGCTCACGGAGCAGGCGGAGAGAGTCAAGGAACTGGTCGACGCCTATAGAAAGGGAAAAATAAAAGAAAAAGAAAGAAGCTGACGACTCGACATATAATTAAGCAACAAAAGCGCGCCGCGCCCTGAAATTGGTTTCAGGGGCGGCGCTTTTTGTATCAAGAAAACCCCGTGTTAGACACGGGGTTCGTTGAAGCTATGCATTTGAACATTAACTCGTCAACTGTTAAACTGAAATTGCGGTCTGGCAACTGCAATTAAGTTCAACAGGAGGAAA
>CALXBQ010000023.1 GCA_944386595.1 uncultured Clostridia bacterium | reverse complement strand
GGCAGCCGTCCGCCGTCTTTTCATATCCCAATTATACGAAAAACTGCAGGGAATTGGCAACTGGAAATGAGCCGCTTTGGAAATGAGCCGCTTTTAAACGGCTGCCAGCAGCAAAGAGAACATACTTTGAAAGGCTCATCGAAAACGGATCCCTTTCGGCTGAATATTATCTTCCTTCTTGTCCTTTTCCTGTGACTTTTGTAGTCCGGTTGATCCGCACGGAGCCATCCGGATTATTCACCGTAGACTCCTTCACCTCAAAAAGCCCCATCTCCATAGATTTCTGTGTTGGCATATTCCAATCAGTACCTTTTCGCTTGATCAGATAGCCGTTTTCCCGTAACCATGAGAAAAGTCTTTTCTGGCCGGTTTCAATTCCGTTCTGTTTGAGGATTTTTGCAAGGTCTCCGATCAGAATTGCTGTGTGGCTTGTTGACACTTCATCCGCAAAGATTTCCTTCGGCTTCATACGACCGATTTCCGCCGCCTGTTCTTCAATGGTTTTCTGCGCTTCCAGAACAGCCAGCGCAAGAAGCTCTTTTCCCTGTGGCGTGTGCGACTGATATCCGCCGGTCTTACGGATAGAAGGAATAATCTCATCTGCAACCTTTGCCTGAAACTTCTCGGCAACCTCATTCTTAGCTTTCATTGCCAGACGGTAGAAGATGTTCTCAGGAATAAATTCAGGCAATCCTTCCTTCCCAACAGGCTGGGAATTTTCATGCCAGCTTGTTGGCACACCTAATTCTATTAGATATTTCCGTACAGTTTCCCATCTCACTACCTCGTTGCCACTTGCGGCAATTCTCGTAAATCCCAGCCCTCTCGCCACGGCCTCCAGCCGCAGATATGCCGTGCCGTCTTTTTCATAGCACTCTACTCCATCGATGTTGATAATCTGTAATTCGTTCATAAGGCCTCCTTTAAAGACACAAATCGTGACATTTATGAGCTAAAAAAAAAGAGATTCAACAGTTGTCCCATAATAATTTGCTAACCGGATTTTAATTTCATCACGCTCTTTTCAGTCACTTTTTGTGACATTCAAATAATAGCATTTTCTGGTTTGCTTGTCAACACCTTCTGTGACATTTTTCTTGCATAATATCACATTGTGTGATATTATGATCACAGGAGGATTTGATATGGCCGAATTTAAAGACAGGATAAAAAAATTAAGACTTGACCATCATTTAACGCAAGATGAGTTAGCTCGTATACTCGGCGTCAGCCGTAGTACAATAGGTATGTATGAAACTGGCAAACGAACCGCTGACTATGAAACATTGGAACTAATAGCTGATTATTTTAATGTGGATATGAACTATTTAACAGGGTGGTCTGATGACCCTTACCTTTCCTATTGGGAGCATGAAAAACAAAAATCTATCAGCTACGATACATTCATCCATCAGTATCTCGAATATAAATCCTGCTATGATTCGGATGGACGAAAGGTCTGCATTAAATTGAAACAAGAACCGGAAAACATATACCGCGTCTCATCCGAAGAATATGAAAACTTCTATGAATATACAAAAGATCGCATTGACAGCGAATTTAAATATTTATTAGGTAAGGCTCAAAAACTCTCAACGAGTGAGCTGCAGGAATTTCCTTCCGCCGTCCATGATCCAGGCGCAAATTATCTTGCTGACGCTGCTCACGACCGCACAGACGCAGCTTTCACCGATGAGGATCGCAAAGCAGATGAAGATATGCTTGACTAAGTTCGTTTTATTGGACTTATAAAATGATACTATTAGCTGGGAAGGTGATAGTTTATGGAATTTGAAACGCTTCTGAAAGAAGCTGATGCCTTAGGTCTCCCAGTAACGTAAAAAACCTTTTAGGACCTTTGATGGTAGAATAAAGAATAATAAGATATACCTCCGTCAGGATATGTCGGCCACAAGTAAAAAGTGCGTCCTGGCAGAAGAACTCGGCCACTACCACACCACGACCGGCTGCATCCTCAACCAACAGGACATTTCCAACCGCAAGCAGGAACGGCGTGCCCGTATCTGGGCGTACGATCGCCTAATTAGCCTGTCCGGCATCGTCAAAGCATATAAAATGAGATGGCGGATTACCTGGAAGTAACAGAAGGGTTTCTTAGAGATGCGCTGGAAAGATACCGGCAGAAGTACGGAATATATACTACTATCGGTCATCACATAATATACTTTGAACCGCAGCTTACGGTCGTTGAGATGCTGTAAAAATATATAGATAGAAAGGACGTGATCCAATGCCGTTACCAAGAGAACACCACTACACTTCAGAAGATTACTGGAATCTCCCGGAAGGCCACCGGGCGGAGCTAATCGATGGACAGCTGTATGACATGGCACCGCCGAGCCGGATGCACCAGAAACTCATTTCCCAGTTCATGCTTGTTCTGGGACAATATATCCGCGATCACCGCGGCACTTGTGAAGTCTATCCCGCTCCTTTTGCTGTCAATCTGGATGCAGAAGATAAAGATTGGGTTGAACCGGATATTTCCGTCATCTGTGATACATCCAAGCTGGATGACCGCGGATGCAACGGAGCTCCTGATCTTGTGGTTGAGGTTGTATCTCCGTCCAGCCGCCGGATAGACTATTCCACCAAGAACGCTTTGTACTCCGAAGCAGGCGTCCGGGAATACTGGATCGTCGATCCAGAAAAGGAACGGACTACGGTATACCGATATGAAGATGATGCAGCTCCTATCGTTTATCCTTTTGCGGACAATATTCCTGTCGGAATCTTCCCGGGGCTGGCCATCAACGTTGCTGATCTGCTGAAATAATTTGCGACATCGCAAATAAAAACCGCCCCGGCGTTACCAGCGTCGGGGCACAAAGGACAACCTTGACAATATAATATACTTACCCGGGCAGCCGGGGGACGTGCTCCAGCCCGTTCCGAGATCCTGCGGAAAGGGGTGGTATCTTATGAATACATATGAAGAACTGAGTTTGATCGTAAGCATTGCGCTGTGGATCGTCGCCATTCTGAATCTGAAAAATAAGAAGTAGCCGTCCTGATCTTGGCGAGACAAACGACTACTTCTTAGCTAAGTATTA
>CALXBQ010000022.1 GCA_944386595.1 uncultured Clostridia bacterium | reverse complement strand
CAAGAAGAAAAAGTAAGATAGTAGCACGCAGCTGCCAGACTGCATTACGTGTTGCACGCGTACCGCGAGGAGCAAGGGCTATGCCCGCATCTGAAAAACCCCGCGTTTCACGCGGGGATGGTTTTTTCGACTTCAGGTGCGAAATACGGGTTTAAAGTCGAACGGTCTTTCGATATAAAGTAGCGATTTTCGGTTTCAGGTCGAACTTTTCCGGCTCGAATGCGTTGCAAACCTCGAAAATGTTCGACTCGAACGCTGTTTTCAGGCTTTGAGGTCGAAAAACCGTTCGACCCGAAGCGCAAAAACCCGGCCTCTTGTCGAACATTTCCTTAAAATCACCCGAACAGCAAAGAGCCTATTGACAACTGCAGCCTGCCGTGGTAAACTTTATACTGTTATCGGTTTAGTGAGTTAAAGCGATAAAGCGACAGATAAAGCAAAAGAAAAAGCGGCGGACAGAACGCTCCGGTGAATCGAAGAAGAGATGCACTTAAAGCGCGCGCCGCAATACAGATCAGACTACACGGAAAGGACGAAAAAAGATATGAAGAAGAAATTACTTGCAGTTTTCATGGCAGCAGCCATGGTTCTGGGAATGACAGCTCTTACGGCGTGCGGAAACGATGACGCAGCCAGTGAAGGCGGCGATGCTGAAAGCGATGCAGCGGAATCCGATGGCGGTACTATAGTAGTGGGCATCGATGACACGTTTGCGCCTATGGGATTCAGAGATGAGGATGGAAATATCGTCGGATTGGATATCGACCTTGCCAATGCCGTAGGCGAGCAGCTGGGCATGGATATGGAATTTAAAGTTATAGACTGGGATGCCAAGGAAATCGAGCTTAAGGCGGGAACTGTAGACTGCCTGTGGAACGGCCTTTCCGTAACTCCTGAGAGAATGGAAGCTATGGCATTTTCCAATAAGTACCTTAACAATAAGATCGTTCTCATGTCCCTTGCTGATTCCGGAATCGACGTAACCGCAGGCGAAGAGCTTGCAGATCTTAAGATAGGAACTCAGGTTGACTCTTCTGCACTGCAGATGCTTCAGGCTGACCCTGCTTATGACTCCTTTGCGGGAAACATCACGGAATACGACACCTATGATCTTGCGATAATGGATCTTAAGGCCGGAAGAGTAGATGTAATCGCAGTGGACCAGGTTCTCGGCGAGTACACCAACAATAACCTTGGCGGCGAGATGAAAGAATGCACCTACGACCTGGGAGACGATTTCTACGCTATAGGATTTGCAAAAGATAACACAGAGCTGAGAGACAAGGTAAACGACGCTCTTCAGGCTCTCGTGGACGACGGAACGGCTGCTGAAATAAGCGACAAGTGGTTCGGTAAGGACATAGTAATCTGCGAGCCTATAGAATAAGGACAGCGCCGTGCACATCATGCGCCGTGCCGGATGCCAGCGTTTAGGAAATACGGCACCATGCGGCGTGCCGGACGCCAGCATTTAAGGCATACAGCACCAAGCGCCGTGCACATCATGCCGCGCGCCTTCCGCACCGGGCGCGCACCAGACGGCACTTGATAAAACGCGCAGCAGATATTATAATAATCCGGCGGGGTAAATTGCCCCGCCTAAACTATGAATGGGAGCAGGAAATATAAATGGCCGAATATTTCTCACAGTTTATGCCCTTTATGGTAACGGGCGTAAAGACTACCATAATACTCTTTGTTATAACCCTGGTTCTTTCTCTGCCTCTGGGTCTTCCTATAGCCCTTGGAGAAAGGAGCAGGTTTAAGCCTTTGAGCTGGATATGCAAATTTTACGTATGGGTGTTTCGGGGAACGCCGCTGATGCTCCAGCTTTTCTTTTTTTACTTCTTCTTCCCCTTCACACTTGACATCACCATTCCGGCTCTGCCGACGGCCTGCATAACCTTTGTCTTAAACTATGCGGCATATTTTGCAGAGATATACAGAGGCGGAATAAACGGCATAGACAGAGGACAGTACGAGGCGGCCTACGTTCTGGGACTTTCGAGAGGTCAGACCATGAAGGACATCATACTTCCTCAGACCATGAAGACCATATTGCCGCCGGTGGTAAACGAGGCCATAACCCTTGTGAAGGACACGGCCCTTGCCTCCAGCATAGGAGTAATCGAGCTTATGAAGGCGACTCAGAGCGCCGTAAACAGGGAGACGGACATATCCATATTCTTCTGGGCTGCGGCCATATACCTGATAATGTGCAGCGTCCTCACTCTTGCTGCCGGAAGGATAGAGAAGTACTTCATGAGATACGATGCAAAGGAGGAATACTGATGAGTCAGACCATCCTGAAGATGACAGACATAGTGAAGGATTTCGGGGATTTGAGAGTGGTCAAAGGGGTTAGCCTTACCGTATCAAAAGGTGAAACCATCGCCATCATCGGACCGTCAGGATCCGGAAAGAGCACGCTCCTTCGGTGCATAAACGGCCTTAATAAGGTGACTTCAGGCGTTATAGAGCTTAACGGAGAGACGGGGATGGTGTTTCAGCACTTCAACCTCTTTCCTCACATGACGTGTCTGGAGAACATAACATACGCACCTATAAAGGTTAAAGGAGAGGATAAGGAAGAGGCGAGAAAAAAAGCTATGAAGCTTCTTGAAATGGTCGGCCTTGAAACGAAGGCAGACGTATATCCCGCCCACATTTCCGGCGGTCAGAAGCAGAGAGTCGCCATAGCGAGAGCTCTTGCCATGAACCCTGACCTCATGCTCTTCGACGAGCCGACTTCGGCTCTTGACCCGGAAATCACGGGAGAGGTTCTCAACGTAATGAAGAAGCTGGCCGAGGAGCACACCACCATGATAGTGGTGACCCACGAGATGGGCTTTGCGAAAGAGGTTGCCGACAGGGTAATATTCATGAACGACGGCGAGATAGTGGAGGAAGGTTCTCCTGAAGACATATTCGAAAATCCGAGATCCGAAAGGCTCAAGGCTTTTCTTAAATCCATAATCCGTTCATAAATGATGAATGAATATCCGCATTAAGCTGCGCCCGTATTGCAGGGGGCGCGCTTTTCTTGTAGAATTATTGTAAGTTAAAGGAGAAGAAATCAATACAGGGAGTCAGTCATTGAATAAAAACTGTGATTATGAGGTGCAGCGCCTTATGGATAGCCTGAATATGGGGGTTATCCTTTTAGACAAAGACGGAATAATCAGGATGTGCAACCGACGCGCGGAGGAGATTACCGGAATTTCCATAAGCGCGGGAGAGTCTCATCCTGCGGGGAAAATAGAAGACGGTGATATCGTAATAATAGCGGACAGCAAAATGGGTGAAGACGACGGGAACCTTTCCGCAGAGGATCTTAAGATGCTGAACATAAAAGACGGCGAGATCAGGGAAGGCGACGTCATAATAGCCATGGGAGTATATAAGAACGAAAAGGTAAGACCGATATATAAGGCGATGCGGGAGCATCAGCTTTCTACTCCTATGACGGTGGAAGCGGTCTACTACGGATTTCGGATCTTTGTTTCCGTGGATACTGTAAAGCATGAGACACTCATTTCGGTAAACGATAAAAAGTACAGGATGGGCTATTTCTCAGCCGTGGGAAATATGGTGGTAATAGACGGAGCGACAGGGGAGATAAAGTTCTTTCAGGCGAGGGGATACAGCGTCAGGAACGAGGATGCGGGCGGCCTTCTGAGAGGAAAGCCGTACATGGAGAAGGAAGCCGGGTACTCCAGGATAGAAGTTACCGGAAGAAACTACTTTGACGTGTTTGACGATTCAGCCGTCGCCTCAGAGCTTTTTGCTGTACTGGACGGAAGATCCGACGGCTTTCTTGAAAGAATATACGAAATAAATAAGAGACCCTTCATATGCAGCGTAGTTCCGTGTCACGGCATGGGTGAATGTCCGGAAAACGGGGTGTACCTCATACTGGAGGCTGCCGAGAACCTGGAACGGCTCTTAAGCGACAGAAATGAGATCATACATCAGCTGGAACAGAAGGCGTCGGAAAACGAAGTGGAGCATACGGGGGACTTTCCGGAGGAACCCTTCGAGAATTTTGCCGGAGTAAGCAGCCAGATCCGTGAGGTGAAGTACATGGCCTATAAGGCCTCAAGGAGTAAATTCAACGTCATAATCACAGGTGAAAGCGGGACCGGAAAATCAATGCTGGCAAGGGACATACATAATGCAGGTACGCCGGGAGCCCCTTTTATAGAGGTGAACTGCAACGCCATAGCACCTAGTTTGTTCGAGAGCGAGCTTTTCGGCTACGTTGGAGGCGCGTTTACCGGAGCCAGGGCGGAAGGCAAGATCGGATTTTTCGAGGCCGCCGACAAGGGAACCATATTCCTGGACGAAATAGGCGATATCCCCATGGATATTCAGGTAAAGCTGCTGCACGTCCTGCAGGACAAGATAATATACAGGGTAGGTTCATCAAAGCCTGTAAAAATTGACGTCAGGGTAATCGCCGCGACGAACAGAAATCTGGAAGAGGAGGTAGCGGCGGGAAGGTTCAGGCAGGATCTCTTTTACAGGATAAACGTATTTCCCATAGAGATACCGCCTATAAGGGACAGAAAATCGGACCTCTACATACTCATAACAAAGCTGATGAAGAGAATATGCGAAACTTACGGAATGGAAATGAAGCAGTTTTCCGGAGGAGCGCTCAGAAAGCTTTTGTCATATGACTGGCCTGGAAACGTAAGAGAGCTCGAAAACGTCATCGAGCGCGCAGTGACCATATGCGATTCTAACATAATCTACATAGAGCATCTCAGAATAGGACGCCAAAAAGAGCCGGTCACCATGAAAGAGCACCTCGCCATGGAGGAGGCGAGGGTGCTCGAAACCGCTCTGCTGAAGTATCAAGGGGACAAGCACAAGGCTATGGAGGAACTGGATATGTCAAAGAGCGTATTTTACGACAAGCTTAAAAAATACGGAATCAAGTACTGATATATGATTTAGAAATTCTCATCGGCTTCGGAGGCCATAAGAAGCATTCCGCGCCTCAGTCTGTCGAACTGCCTTCTGGTAATCGAAAGAGGGAAGTACTCCCTCGTCTCTCCGTTCCTCAGGGAAAAGACCACTTTGGCCCCTGCAAGCTTATCCGCTGCAGGATCAAGCTCTTTACCGTCAAGGGTGAAGAGGCCGACATCTTCAAGGTCAGCCACGTGAAAAGCTGGGACTTTGCCTCTTTCCGGGTGTTTGATGTCCGGGAGAATGACAGTTCCCCTTATCACGTCGATTCCGGCATCCAGAACTGAACGTGCTATGAGCACTCCGAAGAGCAGCAGCCCGCCGAATATTACGACTCCTATGAACCAGAGCTTGCTGCCTTTGAGGGCGAAGGAAAGACATACCCCAAGGAGCGCTATGAGAAGCAGCATACCTATAGTAACGTATACTACGCTGCGCCTGTTTACGATGGAAAAATGCTTATTCAAAAGGTACCTCCTTGATTTAATCGGAACAATCGTTTATAATGCGAAATGAAATTTTTCGCGAAAGGATAATGTAACATGTTTGACAATCTCGATATATCGGTAAAGTCCGTAATAGGAGTGATACTCCTCATATTCTGCTTCATCTACATCCTCAGGCGTCCCGGAATGAGCATGATGGACAGTCTCAAGGAACAGCAGAAGAAAAAGATGGAAAAGGAGCAGCGGATCCGTGAAGCTCTGGAAAACTCAGAGAAATCACAGGAGCCGGGCGAATCGGACAAAGCCGGTAAAACCGGTGAAACCGCCGGAGACGGCGGAAATTCCGAAGCCTAGCCTAGTGGTTTAAAAACAGCACGATTACCGCAGTCAGCGGAGTTACGCCGGCTATGATGAAGCATATGGTGAAGAATATGTAGAACGCGTAGAGCAGTCTCCAGCTCTTGCCGTATCCCAAAAGTACCTTGTAGTTTTTGACTACGGGTATTTTTTTGCTGTCTTCCAGGAAGTGGTGCAGCTTGTCTATCTGCACCGGGTCTATAAAGCCACCCCTGTAGAAAGGAAGCGTAAAGAAGGGCTTTTCAGTGATGGGAAAAGACACTTCCTTATCGTAGAACTTCACTCCGAACGTATCAAAGACTGCAAGCCTCACCTTTGAAAAATCCAGGGTCTTCTGGCGGAAAAGCAGCCTGTTGTAGAATGTGAGCTCATCCGGAGTATATATGCTGTAGCAGAACCTGTGGGCGAAGAACAGACATCCCAGCACCGCAAAGATAACCAGGTACACGATAGTCGAGCGGAGGAAAAGTATGCTGTCTGCGTATTCCGGAATGTCGAAAACCTTTATCTCCACTATTACCAGGTAGTAAAGGAGCACGTAGAGAGCTATTACGGCCAGCAGAAGCTGCTTGAAGGCACTGGAATAGTTGTATTCTATTTTGCGCATTTTCATGTGTGTTATCACCTCATATAAATTGTAGATTAGTTATGGAATATATTATAGCAAAAAATGTGCCTTGAGATAACCGTTCTTTTCGTATCAGAATAGCTTATTTCAGGGACGATGGGAAGTTGTGAGAGCTATATAGTCCTAAATTTAGGAATTTGGTTCCGAAAAACAGGACGTATATTCAAACCCGCTCCACATAAGAACCGCGAAATCCCCACATTTTCATCACAATGGTGTTTGGCACACTAATTGCAATTTTACTGGAGCGTTCCGGCGAAGGCATGATGAATATATACGCCGGAGCGGGATAAAAATATCATGCAATTATGCAAAACTTCATCAAAGAAGGAGGAAATTCAAGTTATGATGAACTATCTCTTTGCGGCATTCATGCTCATAGGCGTGGTTGCCGGCGGCATCACAGGCACTATGGATGCCGTACTTCAGAACATTTTTGACTTCGCACAGTCCGGCGTTGACATCGCTCTTGGACTCATCGGTACCATGGCATTCTTCTGCGGACTGATGAAGCTCATGGAGGAATCCGGTCTCTGCGATAAGCTGGGCAAGGCAATCTACCCTGTTATGAGACTTCTCTTCCCTGATGTTCCGGCTGATCACCCTGCCAACTCCATAATGGCTCTTTACTTCGCGGCCAACATTCTGGGAATCGGTAATGCTGCAACACCTTTCGGACTTAAGACCATGCAGGAGCTTCAGACTCTCAACAAGACGAAGAACATCGCAACTAACGCTCAGTGCATGCTCATGGCAATTTCCACAACGTCCATCACTCTGCTTCCATCCACTGTAATCAGCATCCGTGCTTCCATCCAGGCAGATGGCGCAGCTGAAATCGTTGTACCTGTTATCATAGCTACGACTATTTCCACTGTAACAGGCGTAGGCTTCTCTCTCCTCTTCCAGAGAACAAAGAGATGGAAGCTTGAAAACGTAATCGAGAGAGAAATCGCAGCAGGCACCTTAGAGGTAAATGAAGACTACATAGGAGACGACCCTATAGTTCTTCCTGAAGGTTACAAGCTGAAGACCGATTTCGGAAGCAAAGAAGAGTAAAGGAGGGCTAATATAATGTCAGTTCAGGACGTATTTAACGCAATATCCACATGGGCCATACCTGTGGTAATCTTCATTGTAGTAGGTTACGCACTTGCAAAGAGAGTACCTATTTACTCCGTATTTACAACGGGAGCAAAGGACGGATTTTCCACAGCGGTAATGATTATTCCTTATCTGGTTGCAATGCTCTGCGCTATCGGTATGCTGAGAGCATCCGGCGCAATGGACGCATTCTGTAACCTGATAGACCCTATAACCAGCCTTATCGGCTGCCCGGGCGAGGTTCTTCCTTTCGCAGTAATGAGATCCTTCTCCGGCGGCGGCGCAGAGGGTATGATGACCGAACTGGTTACAACCTACGGAACTCAGTCTCAGATCGGACGTATAGCATCTGTTGCAATGGGCTCCACCGAGACCACATTCTATATCCTTGCAGTATACTTCGGATCCGTAGGAGTTACCAATTCCAGACATTCCGTAGCAGCAGGCCTTCTGGGAGACCTTGCTTCCCTGATCGCATCCTGCGTAATCGTAAATCTCCTCTGGGGATATGGATTCTAGGATTTTGACTTAAAAGAAGGTGAACAGAAATGAGATATCCTGAGAAATTAAACAAAGGCGATACTATCGGTATCATATGCCCGAGCTCTCCTGTGGAGCCGGGAAAGACTCCTGCTCTCATAAAGAGAATGGAGGACCTCGGATATAAGGTAAAGGCTGCTGATAATCTCGAGGAAAACTACGGCGGCTTCATGGCCGGAACCGGCAAAACCAGAGGCGAGTGGATAAACAAAATGTTCGCAGACCCTGAGGTTAAGGCTGTGTTCTGCGTGAGAGGCGGCGACGGAAGCAGCAGAATTATGGAATACCTCGATTACGATGTAATCAGAAACAATCCTAAGATCTTCGTAGGCTACAGCGACGTTACCAACATCCATCTGGGAATAAACCAGAACTGCGGCCTGGTAACGTTCCATGGACCTATGGTTTCATCCAATATCCTCAACGATTTTGACGATGAGACGGCAGAGTCTCTCTTTGCGGCAATAAACGCAGACGGAGATTTCGAATTCAAGAACCCTGCAGGCTTTGACGTGAAAGTTCTGAAGGAAGGAAAGGCAGAAGGAATACTCACAGGCGGAAATCTTTCTCTTCTTTCCGCCAGTGTGGGAACTCCTTACGACCTGGATACAGAAGGAAGAATCCTCTTCGTCGAAGAGGTATGCGAGCCGCTGTCAAAGATCGAGAAGTGGATGTACCACCTGAGAAATTCCGGCAAGCTTGCAAAGTGCAGCGGAATTCTGCTCGGACAGTTCACAGAAGTGGAAAACGAGAAGCTGCCTGAGTATGATGTGTATGCAGACATAAAGGATATACTTGAGGGTATCGACATACCTGTGATGTATAATGTTCAGTCAGGTCACAGCAAGCCTATGATGACGCTTCCTTTAGGTGCAGTATGCACTATGGATACCGCTACGGGAAAAATCACCTTCAAGGTTGAAAGATAGCTTTATTCATTTAGGGGCAGTATGCGTACTGCCCCGTATTTAAACAGGAGATAAGGATGGCGGAAGAATACACGAGAAAAGAAGATGCCGTATACGATATATATCAGAGATTTGCAGACAAAGATATAGGGGAATGTCCCTTCTGTCAGAATAATGAACCGAAGTGGCTTTACCGCGAAGAGTGGAAGCTTCTGGGCAACAACAGCGTGTATTTCAAGTGTCCGTGCTGCGAGTCGGAGCTGATGGTACCGAAGGATGATATTACAGGCCTGTCATTTTCTAAAGCCAGCTCCAGCGGCAAGAAGAAGGCCCGACAGGGTAAGGTAATGAATGAACCTTACGTTACGGTGATAAAAATAGGTTTTGAATATAAGAACGCGAAGAACATGCTCCTTGTAGGCGAGGAAATGACCGTTTCCCAGCTTAAGAAGCGGGCTGACGAAATGCGAAGCGTATAGATATATAGATATGAAATTCTGGAAAATGAACGGAGCCGGAAACGACTTCATCATAATAAATAATATAGACGAAAACATTCCGCTTAACCGGCTTTCCGATTTAGCGAGAACCCTTTGTCACAGGAGATTTTTCATAGGAGCCGATGGCTTTATGGCGGTGGAAAGAGCCGAAGGAACCGGTGATTTTCGGATGCTCTTTTTCAATTCGGACGGCTCCATGGGGGAGATGTGCGGAAACGGAGCCAGGTGCATATGCAGGTACGGATTTGAAAACGGTCTGGCAGGTGAAATCCAGAGAGTGGAAACTACCGCAGGGCTCGTTATCGGCGAAAGATTATCGGAAAGCGAGTATCGGATAAGGCTCAACGAACCGACGAAGGTGCGTATAGATGAGAAGCTGACTGCCGATGAAAAAACGTACATATGCTCTTATGTTGAGCTGGGAGATCCCGGAATCCCCCATTGCGTGATAGAATGGAAGGGATTAAGGCGGTACCCTAAGGAGGGACTTTACGCCACCGCGAGAGCCCTCAGAGCTTATGAAGGCTATCCAAAAGGCGCCAACGTAAATTTTTACGACCTGGAGGAAGATGGAATCCTTTTCGAGCGAACCTTTGAAAGAGGCGTGGAGGATTTCACCTTTGCATGCGGAACGGGAACAGGAGCCGTTGCGGCAGTTCTGACCATGAAGGGCGTCGTTTCCGGGAAAAATGTTGCCGTCGATATGGAAGGAGGACGCCTCGTAATTGACGTTGCGTCTGAAGGAGAACGGGTCAGAGATATCTTTCTCTCGGGACCTGCCAATGTCGTTGCAAAGGGTGAAGCCGTCGCTGAGGACTTCAGCCTGTAAATATGTTTGATGTGAAAGGAAAGGTAAAAAAATGATCTGTGAAAACATTTCTGTGTCATACGAAGGTCATCTGCTTTTTGCAGGCCAGGATACGGTGGAACTCGCAAAGAAATACGGAACGCCTCTCTACCTTATGGATGAGGACAGGATACGCACCAACTGCAGACTGTACAAGAAGGCGATGAGAGAAAGCTTCGGTGATAATGCTGCTCCTCTCTATGCTTCCAAGGCAAACTGTTTCAAGAGAATATACGAGATCATGAAGGAAGAAGACATGGGTATAGACGTGGTGTCCTCGGGAGAAATATACACTGCCGTGAAGGCCGGCTACGACCTGTCGAGAGCGTATTTCCACTCCAACAACAAGACCGACGAGGACATAGCCTACGCCATGGATAACGGCATCGGATACTTTGTCGCAGATAACATCGAAGAAGTGAAGGCCGTAGACAAGGAAGCCGCAAAGAGAGGCTTCAGACAGAAGATTATATTAAGGCTCACCCCGGGAATCGACCCTCACACCTACGAGGCCATTTCCACCGGACAGGTCGACTCCAAGTTCGGAAGCGCCATAGAGACCGGTCAGGCGGAGGAGATAACCGTTGCTGCCATGGGCTATCCTAACGTGGATCTGAGAGGCTTCCACTGCCACGTAGGCTCTCAGGTGTTCGCAGAGGACGTGTTCGAGAGAGCCGCTGTCGTAATGCTGGAGTTCGTAGCCGAAATGAAGGAAAAGCACGGATTTGTCACGAAAGTTCTCGACCTCGGCGGAGGTTACGGAGTTCGCTACGTGGAATCGGATCCGCACATTGACATTGCCGAAAAGATTTCCCAGGTGGCAAAGGTAGTAAAGGATACCTGCGTAAAGCTGGGACTTGACATGCCTGAAATCCACATGGAACCGGGCCGCTCCATAGTTGCAGATGCCGGAATGGTGCTCTACACAGTAGGAACGGTAAAGAAGATAGCTGGATACAAGAACTACGTTTCCATTGACGGAGGAATGACCGACAGCCCGAGATACGCCCTCTACAAGGCTGCTTACACCTGCCTCACCGCGAACAAGATGAACGAAAAGGCTGACTTTAAGGCGTCCCTGGTAGGAAGGTGCTGCGAATCGGGAGACATAATCCAGGAGGACGTGATGTTCCCTGAATCCATTACCAGATACGATACGGTGGCCGTATGTACCGCCGGAGCATATCACTACTCCATGGCGTCCAACTATAACCGTCTGCCAAAGCCTGCAACGGTGATGCTCAAGGGCGGCGAAAGCTACGTTGCCGTAAAGAGGGAAACCTTCGAAGACGTGGCGAGAAACGACATGTAGGTTAAGGTGAGCAGCGGGGAGCTGCCGAACAGTCAAGTTAAGCAAAACAACCGGTAAAGTAAAGTGCGTTATCCTGTTACAGAAGAAATCGCGAAAAAGGATAATGATTTTCATACTATTTTTGGAGTTTTGTTAAAACAGGTATAAACAAGGCCTCAATTTCTGTGTCTTGGATATACCTGTTTTGTAGATTTTGCAGAAATAGGTTGAATTCCGTTATACCTAAGTTGTGATTTTTGCGGATTCAGGAAAGCACGGTTCATACTTAGGACTCAGGAGGGGACATCTGTCCCTCTCTTCCCCTCTTTGAAAGGACTTCTTGACACGGCAGATTAAAACCAATATAATAAATACATTGTGAATACGCCCTTTAACAGCTTCGCCCGGCTTGGTCTGGGTCCTGCGCAATGAGACACCGTGAACCTTGTCAGGTCCGGAAGGAAGCAGCAATAAGCGGAGGTTCTTATGTGCCGCAGATAAGCCTTTTCCATTTGTTCGGCGGAGCTGTTAGGGGGCGTGTTTTAGTCTTGTGTTACTTGTGTCACCGGGACGGTGAAAGCGCGGAAAGGAGACGGGCGAATGTATCAGGCTCTTTACAGATCCGAAAGACCGGAGGTTTTTTCCGAAATACTGGGTCAGGATCACATAGTCAGAGTGCTAAAAAACCAGATAAATACGGATACCGTAAGCCACGCATATCTTTTCTGCGGAACAAGGGGAACGGGAAAGACGTCGACGGCGAGAATCCTTGCAAAGGCCGTAAACTGCCTCTCCGACGGGGAAAGACCCTGCGGAGTGTGCGAGAACTGTCTTGCCATAAAGAACGGTACATTTCTGGACGTCATTGAAATAGACGCCGCCTCCAACAACGGCGTCGATAACATAAGAGAGCTTCGGGAAAGCGTCAAGTACCCTCCTGCGGCAGGCAGGAAAAAGGTCTACATAATAGACGAGGTTCACATGCTATCAACTGGCGCATCTAACGCCCTCCTCAAGACTCTGGAGGAACCGCCGGAAAACGTCATGTTCATACTCGCCACCACTGATCCGCAGAAGCTGCCTCAGACCATACTTTCAAGGTGCATGAGGCTTGATTTCAGAAGGGTTCCGGAAAGGGAACTGGCGGCTCACATGAAGGCTATATGCGATGAACGGGGAGTGCGGATAACCGACGGCGCGCTGCACCTTTTGGCGGCCAATGCGGACGGCTCGGTGAGAGACGGCCTCAGCATTCTCGACCAGTGCCTTTCGGGCGGCGACAGGGAGATAGACCGTGACCTTATCCTCGATTTTCTGGGTACGGTGTCCGAGGAGTTTTTCGTAAATCTTACGGAAAAGGTTCTCGTTCACAACGTAGGCGACGCGCTGTTCCTTCTTGACGGCGCGCTGCGGGACGGCAAGGACCCTAAGCAGATAATGAAGGACTGGATGAGTCACTACCGGTGCCTTCTCATTACGAAGTACATTAAAAACCCCGAGGATATGCTGAACATGTCCACGGAGAACATAGAGGCCCTGAGGGAGCAGAGCGGAAGGATTTCCCTCGAGGAGATAAACGACGGAATACTGACTTTGGCGAGGACTATAAACGACGCCAGATATTCCACCCAGCCGAGGGTGCTTCTGGAGCTTGCCGTGGCGACTTTGGCCGACCTGGGCCTTTCGACAAAGAGTGAGCGGACCGAAGTGAAGGAAGCAAAGCCGGCGCAGAAAGGACAGGCGGAGCCGCGCCGTATGGTGAGAGAGGAGATGCGCCCTGCGGTGAAACCGGAAGCCAAAACCGGGACGCAGCCGCAGCCGGTTGAAAAACCGGAGAAGAAAGAAGAAGCCCCGGGGCGGGCGGCAAAGGAACCGGAAAGGTCGGACGTGGTAAACTACGGCTCGGGAATTCCGGATACGGAGCCGAAGGAGGCGGAACCCGACTACAATCTGGACGAGATATGGCATAACATCTTCCGGAAGGCGGAGAAGGTAAGGCCCAGCTTTAATCTGGTAAAGACCGGGGCAAGCCTGGGAGCCATAGGAAAGGATTCCTTCAAAATTATCGTAAGAACGGAATTTGTGAAGAATATAATCGAAAAGGAAAGCCGTCTTCTCAGCGAGTTTATGGAGGAGGAGACGGGAAGAAAGCTGAAACCGGTATGCAGGCTCGAGGGAATGGATTCCGAGGAGGATTCGGCCGAAGAAAAGGCCAGAGAGATTGCGGAGGAAGTTAAAGCGAAATTTCACATAGACAACGTAACCGTAGAGTAGATTATGAATTAACGGAGGACATATTATGGGAAGAGGAATGAAAGCGGGAAAGAGACCTAAGCCACAGGGAATGGGCGGAGGAAATATGCAGAAGCAGCTTCAGCAGGTGCAGGCGATGCAGCGGCAGATGGAGCAGATTCAGGCTGAGCTGGAGGAGAGAGAGTTCACTGCAACCTCCGGCGGCGGCGCGGTATCCGTAACCGCAAACGGCAAGAAGGAGCTTAAGGAGCTGGTTATAGACAAGGACGTTGTGGATCCCGATGACGTGGAAATGCTTCAGGACCTGATTCTGGCGGCCGTAAACGAGGTTATGAGACAGGTGGACGAGGTTTCCGGTCAGGAGATGGGCAAGCTTACGGGCGGCCTCAACATTCCGGGACTCATGTAGCGGGGCGGAGTATGAGAAATTATCCCCAGCCCCTTGCGCGGCTTATAAACGAGCTTTCACATCTTCCGGGAATTGGAGGCAAGACGGCTCAGCGCCTGGCCTTTTACATAATGTCCATGGAGGATAAGGAGGCGAAAAACCTGGCCGAGTCCATCGTGGACGCAAAGGAAAAGATGAAATACTGCTCGGTCTGCGGCAACCTTACAGACACCGATCCGTGCGCCATATGCTCCGACAAAGGACGCAGGCAGGACGTAATATGCGTGGTGGAAAGTCCCAAGGACGTAATGGCCATGGAGAGGATAAGGGAATTCGACGGGCTTTACCACGTCCTTCACGGAGCCATCTCTCCTATGGAGGGGGTAGGACCAGAGGATATAAACCTTAAGAGCCTCATAGTAAGGCTTCAGGAAAACCCGGGCGTTAAGGAGGTGATCCTTGCCACCAATCCCAATATCGAGGGAGAGGCCACGGCCATGTACATAGCAAGACTCTTAAAGCCTTCAGGCATCAAAGTCAGCAGAATCGCCAACGGCATACCCGTAGGCGGAGATCTTGAATACGCCGACGAGGTGACCCTGCTCAAGGCCATGGAGGGAAGAAGAGAATTATAATATGAAAGAAAAAGTCTTCGATGAGAAACCCTTTTTCGGGCGGACATCGAAGACTTTGTTTTATTCCATAGGGCGTTTATAGAAGGTGCCGTCCACCTGCTCCGTTCGCACCACATTGACGAATGCGTTGGGGTCGACGTTTTTGATGGCTCTCATAACCTTTCCGAGCTCGTCTCCTGCGATTACGGAGTAGACCATGGAACGCTCCTGACGCTCGAACATACCCTCGCCCTTAAAGAGGGTGGCGTCGTGGCGGGTAATGGTTTTGATGCGGGCGTACACCGCGTCGGGCAGCTCCGTGATGACGAGGAGGGTGTGCTTGGTATATCTGCGGTACAGATTGTGTATAACCTGGGTGGAGGAGAACTGGAATATGATGGAGTACAGGGCTTTGTCAAAGCCGAACAGCAGTCCGGCAGCCACCAGAACGCAGATGTTCCCCGCGAGGATAAAGTTCCACGAATCCAGGCCTCTTCTCTCCGAAAGGTATACGGACACAAAGTCCATTCCGCCCGATGAAGCCCCTACGAAGAGGCACAGGGTGATGGAAAAGCCGTTTACCATTCCGCCGAATATGCCTACCAGAAGCTCGTCGTAGGTTATTACGATTTCCGGTATCAGGTCGGTCAGTATACTGGTGAGCACTATCTGATACAGGGAGAAAATGGTGAAGTTCCGTCCCACATACCTGACCCCTACGAATATGGGTATGAGATTTAAAGGTACGTAGAGCAGAGTGTAAGGTATCTGCGTACCGAAGTATTCGTCGCCCACTCTTTGAAGAAGCAGGGTGAGACCGTTTATTCCGCCGGGAAAGAGGCCGCCGGTGTGAACGAAGCTCTGTATGTTGAAGGCCATGACAATGGCGCTTAAGGATACCACTATAATACGTTTGACAAACTTTATGCTTCTGTGGTCGTCGTGCTTTATTATTTCCATTTATCTATCTCCGTCGGGAAGCTTGGATACGTCTATCCATTCAAGGGCTTCGGATATTCTGAACAGCTCGTCGCAGGTAAGCTCTATGGCGCTGTTGTCGGAGCCGCAGGCGGGAAATACCGTGTCAAACCGCTTCATGGACACGTCGCAGTATACCCTTGCAAGGTTATGATCGGCGCCGAATGCGCAGACTCCTCCGGGCTCGTGACCCGTAAGCTCCTCCACTTCCTCGAAAGGCAGCATCTTGGCCTTGAAGCCGAAGTATTTCTTGAATTTGGAGTTATCTATCCTGGAGTCTCCGGCCGTCTGAACGAGGATACAGCCGCCGTCCGGATCCTTGAAGGAAAGGGTCTTGCAAATCCGCGCGCCTTCAACTCCTACGGCTATGGCCGCAAGCTCCACCGTGGCGCTTGAAACGTCGAATTCCATTATCCTGTCGGCAACGCCGTATTTCTCCAGGTGCTTTCTTGCTTTTTCAATAGACATAAATATACCTCCCAGCGATTATTCCGGCTTAATATATTGTAGCATACCCCCATTGAAATTCAAACATTTTCTGACCGGTGGCAGGGATATACAAATTCCGCCCTGCGACATATTTATACAGATAATACGTGAATTTTTTGTGATTTAACACAAATTTCTCACTTTTTCTTTTGTCGTAATTGACAGAAAGCCAAGAGGGGGGGTATAATGGTGGAGCACGTCAAATTTATCCTGAATTATAGGGAGGTTATTATCAATGGAAAACAGTAAGCAGAAGGGGAAGTTTCAGAGCAATTTCGGCTTCCTCATGGCTGCAATAGGCTCGGCCGTAGGCCTAGGAAATCTTTGGGGATTTCCGTACAAAATGGGTAACGGCGGAGGCTTTGCGTTCCTTTTCCTCTACCTGATTCTTGCCGTATGTATCGGCTACAGCTGTATGCTTGCGGAGTTTGCAATCGGCCGTAAATCGGGAAAGGGAGCGATAGGAGCCTACGAGCGCATAGGACGCAGGTTTATGTTCAACGGATGGATTGCCACTATGGCTCCTTTCTTCCTTATGATGTTCTATCTCTGCCTGGGCGGCTACTGCATCAAGTATCTCATCGCCAACTTCGGAGACATTTTCGGAGCATCCTGGGGAGTGGGAGACGTTGCCAGCGGCGACTTCTTCAACACCTTCGTTGCTGATCCTGTACAGGCTGTGGGATTCACTCTTATCTTTGCGGTGCTGACCATCGTCATCGTAATGGGCGGTGTTGCCAACGGTCTTGAGAGATTCTCCGTAATCGCAATGCCTGCGCTCTTTGTCATGCTGCTTATCACGGTTATAAGGAGCGTTACCCTTCCGGGAGCGGCAGAGGGTCTTGCATTTATGTTCAAGCCTAACTTCGAGGTGTTCAAAGGCTGGGGCTGGCTCAAGGTTCTGGCGTCTGCCGGAGGACAGCTTTTCTTCTCCCTGTCCCTCGCATCAAGTGCGCTCATAGCCTACAGTTCATACCTTGACAAAAAAGAGAATCTTGAGAGGAATGCGCTTATCGTACCTGCGGCAGACACAACCGTTGCCATTCTCTGCGGTCTTGCTACACTTCCTGCCGTATTTGCGGCCGGACTGGAGCCTACCCAGGGACCGGGAATGCTCTTCGTAACTCTTCAGACCGTGTTCCAGAGCATGAGCGGAGCAGGTCCGATATTCGGAACTATATTCTACCTGCTGGTATTCCTGGCGGCTCTCACTTCATCCATATCCATGCTTGAAGGCTCCGTGTCCTCGTTTATGGACAGAAGACTGGAGAAGGGCAAGAGTCAGGGAAGAACCTTCCTCTGCCTCACCATAGGAGGAATATCCACCGCAGGCGCAGTACTGGTAGCCCTTGACGCTCTCGGAGCGGCAGGACTTCCGCATCTCTTCGGATTCAGCACATGGCTTGACACATTCGACCTCTTCAGCGAAGGTATCCTGATGCCTGGCGGATGTCTCATCATGACCATAATCCTCGGCTGGATCAGACCGGGATACATCGACGACGAGATTAAGCTGAGCGGAAGCTACAGAAGCAAGCCGTTCGTGGAAATATGTCTCAAGTTCCTCGCACCTGTATTCCTGGCATTTATCGTTGTAGTACAGATGGACGGATTCTTTAAACTGGGACTGTTCTAAAACAGGAAGGATAATTTAAATGGAACATAGCAATCAGAAAGGCCAGTGGGGAAGCAGGTTCGGCTTCCTCATGGCGGCCATAGGTTCCGCTGTGGGACTGGGCAACCTCTGGGGCTTCCCTTATAAAATGGGAAACAACGGCGGGTTCGCATTTCTCGTAGTGTACCTTGCTCTCGTTATATTTGTAGGCGTTGTGGTAATGCTGGCTGAGCTGGCTCTCGGAAGAAAGAGCGGCAAAGGCGTTATCGCGGCTTACGAAACCCTGGGCAGAAAATATAAGATAATAGGCTGGTTCGGATGGATTTCGCCGGTGCTGATCCTGGGATTTTACTGCATGCTGGGAGGCTACTGCATCAAATACGCCATAGCCAATATCGGAGACCTTTTCAACGCCTCCTGGGGCGTTGCGGGAGCCGACAGCGCGGAATTCTTTGCGAGATTTACCGCAAACCAGGTGGAAAGCACCATATACACACTCATATTCGTGGCTCTTACCATGATAATCGTTCAGGCGGGAGTATCGGGCGGTATCGAAAAGTTTACGACCTTTGCAATGCCGGCCCTGTTCGTAATGCTTCTCATAGTGATAATAAGAAGCGTTACTCTTCCGGGCGCGGACGCAGGTCTTGAATTCATATTCAAGCCTAACTTCGAGGTGTTTAAGGGAACCGGCTGGATTAACGTCCTTGCTTCGGCGGGAGGCCAGATGTTCTTCTCCCTCTCACTTGGCATGGGTATAATGATTACCTACGGCTCGTATATGAAGAAGGAGGAGGATCTTCAGCAGAACTCCCTCATAATTCCTCTTGCCGACACCACGGTTGCAGTAATGGCTTCACTTGCAATCATGCCTGCGGTATTCTCCGCCGGGCAGGATCCTGCACAGGGCCCGGGGCTTCTGTTCATAACTCTTCAGACCGTATTCCAGGCCATGGGCAGCCTTGGCCCGCTGTTCGGATTCCTGTTCTACGTTCTGGTGTTCATAGCTGCAATAACCTCGTCCATATCCCTTACAGAGGCTGTAAGTTCAGCAATAATGGACAGGCACATAGAAAAGGGCAAGGCGATAAACAGGAGAAAGATAATAACCATGGTGGGAATATTCGTTGCGCTGGAAGGAACCTTCGTGGCTCTGGACGGACTTGGCGCCAACGGATTCCCGCAGATATTCGGCCAGAGCACCTGGCTTGACTCCTTCGACCTGGTATCGGAGGGAATACTCATGCCTCTCGGCGCCATGATAATGGCCATAGTATTCGGCTGGATAAAGCCTACGTATCTTGATGACGAAATCACCTACGGAGGCAGGGAGTATAAGATGAAGAAGTACTTCCACTACTCCATCAAGTTCATAGCTCCGCCTATCCTGCTCCTGGTTCTCCTGGGACAGATAGACACCTTCTTCAAGCTGGGCTGGTTCAGCTAAATAAAAAGCCTGCGGCGCTTATTGCCGCAGGCTTTCGTCTTATCCTATTACTTCCTTTATAACTCTCATGGCGTTGCCGTAGCATATCTTTTCTATCTGATCGTCGGTGTACTCCTTTTCCATGGCGGCGATGATTTTTTTGAATCCGGTGTAGTTTTCAAGCTCGCCTGCGGAATCTATTCCGTCAAAGTCCGAGCCGAAGCCCACGCTTTCAATGCCGGCTTTGTCAATCATATATCTCATATGCTTCATTATGAGCTCGACGGTAGGGTATTCGCAGTCGTCCTGAAGGAAGCAGCCGTAGAAGTTTATTCCGGCGACGCCGCCCTTTTCGCCGAGAACCTTGAGTTGGTCGTCGGCCAGGTTTCTCCTGTGGCCGCAGAGAGCCCTTGCGCAGGAGTGGCTGGCTATGAAAGGCTTTTTGCTGTACTTTGCAACATCGTAGAAGCCGCCCTCGGAGGAATGAGAAACGTCGACGATGATTCCCAGCTCGTTCATTCTCTCAACGGCCTCTATACCGAAAGGCTTAAGTCCGCGCATGTGCTCTGCGGGATCGTCGCTTGACGGAAATCCCAGGGAGTTCTCAAAGTTCCAAAGAAGGGTTATGAGTCGTACGCCTTTTTCGTACGCCTCGTCAACTCTTTCTATGTGACCGTCGAGGAAAACGCCGTCCTCAATGGTAAGAAGAGAGGAAATCTTTCCCGCTTCGGCATTCTTTTCGATGTCGGCGGCCTTAAGAACCGGCAGGACGTAGTCCTTGTTCAGTTCCATCTGTTTGCAATAGGTGTCGTACATTTTGTGGAACAGATCGTAGGCTCCGTATTCCTCGATACATTTCCTGTACATAAAGAGAGCGAAGAACTGAACCGTGCCGCCCACGTCTTTGATCATGGACAGATCCAGGTGTCCACCTTTGTTTAAAATATTCTGCTCCGGGTGGAGAAAGACCTCTCCCATGGAGTCGCAGTGCATGTCAATAAGCTTCATAGTTACACCTCCGTATATTACTGGTTTTCAAGTCGATTTCATTATATCACTATGCCCCGGCGTGTAAAGGAGAAAATAGAAAGGAAATTTCACGGTTTCGTCAAAAAGTTCTTTTAAAAAACGTGAGAACCTGTATAATACAGTGAGTTGTTGTTTAAATAGAAAGGAAAGACGTACATATGCATAAACACGAGAGAAAATCGGGAAAGAAAGGAATCATAGCCCTGATCCTTGCTCTCCTTGTTGTGGGGGGATACGGAAATCGCCGTGAGAGCCGTACAGGCAGGAAATGACCTTCTCTGCTGCACCGAGTTCAAGACTCAGATTCCTGCCGTTATAGATGCCGTAAAGGCGGGAACCATATCCGAGGAGCGGATCGATGAATCCGTCGAGAGAATCCTGAAGCTTAAGATAGAGCTGGGGATCATAGAGGCGTAGGATTATCGCGAGTTGATTACCTTACATTAGCGAAAAGGACCGCCACGGGCAGATCGAATGAGTCTGACCGCGGCGGTCCCTTTTAATTTATTGATGTTCAAAGTCCGGGAACCAACGTCTGTTTTGAAGGAAACTACGCTGGCAGTCTATCCCTCCGCCTTCAGCTCGTAGACTATCCGTTCTACTTCTGCGATAGCCCTGTCCACCTGCTCCCGGGCTTCGGTAATCTTCTCCTGAACCATGTAATCCACGAAGAAGTTATCGAACAGGTAGTCGGCAAGCTCGAGGAAATCTCCCAGCTCAAGGCTCAGGTTGAATTTGCGGTCGATGTCGGCAAGCTCTTTGCTGAAATTCTGAAGGTCGTACCTGGCGGCCTCAAGTGCGGAGCGGGCTTTGTCCAACTTAGAGTGCTTTATCATGGTGGTGAACAGGCCGCCGCCTATCATGTCGAGGAGTCCCCAGTCGGCTGCGTGGTAGAGGAAGTCTTTGGCAGCATTGAGGCTGTCGAGGGCCCTGACTCCCGCGCCTATGGCCTCCTGCTTCTCTTTCTCGTAATCCTGCTTAATCGTCTTCTCTAAATCGTTTCCCATGTGTACCTCCTTTAAAAATCAGTAATCTCAACTTCGGTTCCGCGTTCCCTGAGCAGTTCTATAAGGTCTGCCGTCTTCATGCAGACCGTTGCGGAATTATCGCAGGGGTGAACGGAAATGAGTCCGTCCTCTCCGCAAAGGCTGCTGTCTATGAAAAACTTCACTGCGCAGTCTTTGTCGTTTAAAAGGCCTAAAGGGGTCACCGCCCCCGGCTCTACACCGAGATATTTAAAAAGATCGTCGTCCGATGCGAAGGAAAGACTCCTGGTGCCGTGCTTTGCCCGGAACTCCTTAAGGTCTACCCGCTTATCGCCTTTTACCGATATGAGGTAGTAGTTGCGCTTTTTGTCGTCTCTGACGAAGAGATTCTTGGCGTCGGACTCGGGGTAAGGCAGCTCGAGGCGCCCGGCCTCCTCCATATTGTACACCGGCTCGTGCTCGGTTATGACGCGCCAAAAGCCGCATTTTTCAAGTAAATCGTAAATAGACTGTTTATCCATGATAAAGGGAAAGTTCCTTTTGATATGTGATTTCAATCGGTATCGGTAAGACGATTATATCATAAAATGCGGAAATATGTACAGCTGCATGCCTTGACAAAATTTGCAGTAGAGTAGTAAAATAATCTGCAGTGAGGTTAGTATAAACTAATGAAAATAAAAAGAAGCGAACTACAGCGAAATTAAACTAACTATAGTGCGCCGGATAAAACAAAAAGGGAGGGCAGCTATGAAACAGCACAGATTCTGGGCATGGGCAGCAGTTGCGTGTTTTGCAATGGCCATGATGACCGGATATAAGAGAAAGTAAGTCAATGAGTGAGTGAGAATGGAGGAAAAGTAAAATGAAAATTGATGTGAAAAAGGATCAGGTGGGACTTTTTGCGGGAGGTTTGCTTCTCGGAACGGCAGGAATAAAGCTTTTGTCCAGCAAAGATGCAAAGAAAATCTACACTAAGTGCACTGCCGCGTTCTTAAGGGCAAAGGCCAGCATAATGAAAACCGTGACAACGATTCAGGAAAACGCAGAAGATGTTCTTGCCGGTGCAAAGCAGATAAACGAAGAGCGCGAGGCGGAGGAAGCTTCGGCTGCGGTTTCGGAGGCCGAATAGGGTCTGAAGGCTGACGGTAATATGAGATTCTTAATTAAAGATGAAATAAAGGGCCGCATCAGGTTCAATCTTGGAAGATCCTCTCTGACTTATCGGGAAGCGGACATTTTCCGCAACCGTATGATGAAGGCCGAGGGAGTTATAAAGGTGACCGTGTATGAGCGGACTGGCGATGCGGCAATAGTGTTTACGTGCAGCAGGGAAGAGATAATTGCCTGTATTCGAGGATTCAGCTTTGAAACGGCGGATGTTTCCGACACAGTTCTTTACGACAGCGGAAGACAGCTGAACTCATACTACAGAGAGAAGCTGATTGAAAAGGTGATTTTCCGGTATGCGAAGAAGCTTTTTTTGCCGTATCCGGTAAGAGCTGCCGTAACCGCTGTAAACGCCGTACCCTACATTCTAAAGGGAATCAGATGCCTCGCAAAGGGGAAGCTTGAAGTACCGGTGCTGGACGCTGTGGCTATCTCGACTTCTCTTGCCAGGAGAAGCTTTGAAACGGCCGGTTCGGTAATGTTCTTGCTGGGAGTAGGAGAACTTCTGGAGGAGTGGACTCACAAAAAATCCGTGGGAGATCTGGCAAGGAGCATGTCACTTAAGGTCAACAAAGTGTGGCTCAGAGCCGGAGAAGGAGATATTCTCGTTTCGGCTGACGAGGTGAAGCCGGATGATATAGTGGTAGTTCACATGGGGAATGTGATACCTTTCGACGGGACCGTAGAATCGGGAGAAGCGATGGTAAACCAGTCTTCCATGACCGGAGAATCCATGCCCGTCAAAAAAGAGGCGGGCGGCTACGCATACGCCGGAACCGTGGTGGAAGAGGGCGAAATATCGATAAAGGTAAAAGAAACCAAGGGCTCCACCAGGTATGAGAAGATAGTGTCTATGATAGAGGAGACCGAAAAGCTTAAATCGGAATCTGAAAGCAGGGCGGAGCACATTGCGGACAGACTGGTACCGTACACTCTGGCGGGTACCGTACTCACGTATCTCCTTACCGGAAACGTCACTAAGGCGCTGTCCGTCCTTATGGTTGACTTTTCCTGCGCTCTTAAGCTTGCTATGCCGGTATCGGTACTGTCTGCCATTCGCGAGGCGGGACGATACGATATAATGATAAAAGGCGGCAAATACATGGAGGCGGTTGCATGCGCCGACGTGGTAGTGTTCGACAAAACGGGAACTCTTACGAAAGCGCAGCCGGTGGTAAGAGAAGTCGTGCCTTTCGGAGGCGGTGATCGGGACGAAATGCTCCGGATTGCGGCGTGCCTTGAGGAGCATTTTCCCCATTCAATGGCAAAAGCCGTAGTTGAAGGAGCGAGAATGAGAAATCTCAGTCACGCGGAGATGCACTCCAAGGTTCAGTACATCGTGGCGCACGGTATAGTTTCTGAAATAGACGGCAGGCGAGTCATAATAGGAAGTTATCACTTTGTCTTTGAAGATGAAGGATGTGTGATTCCAGAAGGAGAAAAAGAAAAATTTGACGGGATACCTTCGGATTATTCGCAGCTTTACATGGCGATAGAGGGGAGACTTGCAGCTGTTATATGCATTGAGGACCCTGTGCGCAAGGAGGCCGGAGAGGTAATAAAAGGCTTGAAATCGATGGGTATAAACAATCTGGTCATGATGACAGGCGACAGCGCAAAGACTGCGGAATCCATCGCGGCTCAGGCAGGAATTGAGGAATACTATGCAGAAGTTCTGCCGGAGGATAAAGCCAGGTTCGTCGAGAAAAAGCGGGCGGAAGGCCATACGGTTATAATGATTGGCGACGGAATAAACGATTCTCCTGCTCTTTCCGCTGCAAACGTGGGAATTGCGGTAAGTGACGGAGCTGAAATTGCAAGAGAGATAGCTGATATTACCATAGGGTCAGGTGATCTTTCGGGGCTTCTGATTCTGAGAGAATTGAGCGAACTTCAGATGAAGAGAATAGGGAGAAATTACAGGCAGATTGTGGGGATAAACGCCGGGCTTATAGGTTGCGGGGTCAGCGGTATAATGCAGCCTGCAACATCGGCATGGCTGCACAACGCATCTACCGTTGCCATAACGTTAAACAGCATGAAGGATTTGAAAAAAGCATAAAAAAGTAACGAAAAACGCACAGGAAGCTTTGTCTCCCTGTGTGTTTTTTCGTGGCAGCAGTGCGCCCTGGGGTACACGGACCCTAAGGAATATCACAAAACTAAGAAAATAAATAATTTGTTGTTAAATTCCTGTCAAAACTCTATTGCTTTTTATCGTGCCTAAGATATAATTATTCCAAGTATTATCTTATTTTTTGAATTTGATCAGGAGGTATCTATGTTGGATCAGAAATACTATGATACGGCAGATGAGATTATTGCCCTCCACGGCGCGAAGCCGTCGTCTCTCATCCCTATCATACAGGACATCCAGACCGAGTTCCGGTATCTGCCGGGAGAGCTTCTGTCCTACGTGGCGGATAAGATCGGAATCACCGAGGCGAAGGCCTACAGCGTTGCGACGTTCTATGAGAACTTTTCCTTTGAGCCTAAGGGAAAATACGTGATCAAAGTCTGCGACGGCACGGCATGCCACGTAAGAAAGTCCATTCCTATTTTAGAGAGGCTCTACAGCGTACTGGGCCTGTCCGAGGACAAGGCGACCACCGACGACATGCTGTTTACGCTGGAGACGGTATCGTGTCTGGGAGCCTGCGGACTGGCGCCGGTTCTGACCGTCAACGACAAGGTTTATCCGGCTATGACTCCGGATGCAGCAGAGGACCTCATAGAGGAACTGAGAGGAGCGGAATAGATGCAGAGGATAGCGAATGCAGAGGTATTGAATCAGGTCTGTCAGAGCGCAAAGACGAAGATAGACGCATGTAAGTGCAGGATTCTCATCTGCGCCGGTACGGGATGTCTGGCAGGAGGATCCGGTGAGATTTACGAGGAGATGTGCCGTCTCGCCAAGGACAATCCGGACGTTGAGATAGATTTTAAGCCTGAAATAGCGTGTGCGGGACTTCCGGGTCACGGTCTTGAGGAAGAGGCGAGAGCTGCCGTTGAGAAGATTGCGGGAGCCAGAAAGAACGCCGGAGCAAGCGGCGTAAAGGAAGAAGACCTTGACGATTTTGCCGTAAAGAAGAGCGGATGTCACGGATTCTGCGAAATGGGACCGCTGATGAGGATTGAGCCTTTGGGCATACTGTATACAAAGGTTTCCGTAGACGACTGCAAGGCAATCTTTGAGAGAACCGTCAAAAACGGCGATATCATAAGGGAGCTTCTCTACAAGCAGGACGGAATAGAGTACGCCCGTCAGGAGGACATTCCTTTCTACAAGAAGCAGACCCGTGTGGTTCTTGAAAACTGCGGACATATAGACGCCGAGCACATAGAGGAATACATCGCAAGAGGCGGATACCAGGCGCTGGTGAAGACTTTGTTCGATATGACCCCTGAAGAGGTCATAGAGGAAGTGTCCGAGTCCAACCTGAGAGGACGCGGAGGCGGCGGATTCAAGACCGGCTACAAGTGGAGCCAGGTTGCCCGTCAGCCCGAAAAGCAGCGTTACGTCGTATGTAACGGCGACGAGGGAGACCCGGGCGCATTCATGGACAGAAGTATAATGGAAGGCGACCCGCACAGAGTCCTCGAGGGCATGATGATCGCGGCCTATGCGACGGGAGCCCAGGAGGGATACATCTACGTAAGAGCGGAGTATCCTCTTGCAATAAAGAGACTTCAGAACGCCATAGCCCAGGCTGAGGAAGCGGGGCTTCTCGGTGAGAATATCTTAGGTTCGGACTTTTCGTTCAAGCTTCACATCAACCGGGGAGCGGGAGCGTTCGTATGCGGAGAGGGAAGCGCCCTTACGGCATCCATAGAGGGCAACCGCGGTATGCCGAGAGTTAAGCCGCCGCGTACAGTAGAGCACGGCCTCTTCGACAAGCCGACCGTTTTAAACAACGTTGAGACCTACGCCAACGTTCCGGGAATAATCAGCAGAGGAGCCGCCTGGTTTAAGTCCATCGGACCTGAAAACAGCCCGGGCACCAAGGCCTTCGCCCTTACGGGAAGCGTTAAAAATACCGGCCTTATAGAGGTTCCTATGGGAACGACCCTGAGAGAAGTAATATTTGACATAGGCGGCGGAATCAAAAACGACGGTACGTTCAAAGCGGTACAGATAGGAGGTCCTTCGGGAGGCTGCCTCATCACGCCGCAGCTGGATATAAGCCTTGACTTCGACTCCCTGAAGAAGATGGGAGCAATGATAGGATCCGGCGGTCTCGTGGTAATGGACGATTCCACATGTATGGTAGAGGTTGCAAGGTTCTTCATGAACTTCACCCAGAAGGAAAGCTGCGGAAAGTGCGTCCCTTGCCGTGAGGGTACCAAGCGCATGCTGGAGATCCTAGAGAGAATCGTTGCAGGAAACGGAAAGGAAGAGGATCTCGACCTTCTCGAGGAGCTTGCGGATACCATTACGGAAACGGCTCTCTGCGGTCTCGGAAAGACGGCGTCACTTCCGGTAAAGAGCACTCTGAAGCTGTTCAGGGAAGAGTATCTTGAGCACGTTGTGGACAAACACTGCGCGTCCCACACCTGTACGTCCCTGCGCCGCTTTGTCATCAGTCCTGACAGGTGCAAAGGCTGCTCCAAGTGCGCGAAGAACTGTCCGGCAGATGCGATTTACGGAAAGATCAAAGAACCGTACGTTATCGATAATGAGAGATGTATCAAGTGCGGCGCATGCGAAAGCTCATGCGCGTTCGGCGCAATACACGTAGAATGGTAGGAGGTGAAGACAGATGAAATACATGACCATAAACAACAGAAAAGTCGCCTTTGACGACGAGAAAAACGTGCTGGCGGTTATAAGAAAAGCCGGCATAGAGCTGCCTACCTTCTGCTATCTTTCCGAGCTTTCCACCTACGGCGCATGCAGAATGTGCGTTGTGGAGGACGATCGGGGCAAAATCTTCGCTTCATGTTCGGAAGAGCCTAAGGACGGCATGGTGATATACACCAACACTCCGAGACTTCAGCATCACAGAAAGATGATTCTTGAGCTGCTGCTGGCTTCCCACTGCACCGACTGCACCACCTGCAGAACCAACGGCGCGTGCATACTATTAAAGCTTGCGAACCAGCTGGGAGTAAACTACGTCAGATTCCAGAATAACAAGCCGAAGCTGCCTCTCGACTACAGCTCCCCTTGTATCGTTTTCGACCCTAACAAGTGCATTCTCTGCGGAGACTGCGTGAGAACCTGCACCGAGATTCAGGGCCTTGGAATACTGGACTTTGTTCATCGCGGAAGCAAAATGCGCGTAACTACGGCCTTTGGCAGACCTCTTTCCGAGACCTCCTGCGTAGGCTGCGGCCAGTGCAGAGTGGTATGTCCTACGGGAGCCATCACCGTTAAGCAGAACATTCACCCGGTATGGGAGGCTCTTGCCGATAAGGACACAAAGGTTGTGGCTCAGATCGCACCTGCCGTAAGAGTTGCCGTGGGAGACAAGTTCGGGCTGCCTGAGGGAGAAAACGCTCTCGGCAAGCTGGTTGCGGCCCTTAAGCTTATGGGATTCGATCAGGTTTACGACACCAACTTCGGCGCGGACCTTACCGTTATGGAGGAGGCTCAGGAGCTGGTTGAAAAGATAGAGGCGGGTGACCTTCCTCTGTTCACCTCATGCTGTCCGGGATGGGTCAAATTCTGCGAAGAGAAGTTCCCTGAACTGAGAAAGCACATTTCCAGCTGCAGATCCCCTCAGCAGATGTTCAGCGCCGTGCTCAAGGAAGAGGCAAGAATGGATACCGAGGATAATAGAAAGACTGTCGTTGTGTCCATCATGCCTTGTACCGCAAAGAAGGCCGAGATTTTAAGGCCTGAACACAGAACCGACGGCGAACAGGACACTGACTACGTTCTGACCACCACCGAAATCACAAGAATGATAAAGGAAGCCGGTATCGACCTCGCTTCCATAAAGGCGGCTCCTATGGACATGCCGTTCGGACTGTCCTCCGGCGGAGCGGCTATATTCGGCGTAACCGGCGGCGTAACCGAAGCTGTGCTCAGAAGACTTGTGGGAAGCTACGAGCCTGAGGACCTTGAGGCTATAAAGTTTACCGGAATCCGCGGAAACGACGGAATCAAGGAAGCTACCGTAAATCTCAAGGGCCGCGAGGTTAAGATTGCCGTAGTAAACGGGCTTAAGAATGCCGGCATCGTAATGAACGGCATCAAGAGCGGGGATATGTACTACGACTTCGTAGAGGTTATGGCATGCCGCTCCGGCTGCGTTGCAGGCGGCGGACAGCCTGTTCCTGTAACCCCTCAGATCAAAGCCGCAAGAACGGAAGGCATCTACGAGATAGATGATGAAAAGCAGATAAAGATTTCCAGCGACAACCCGTTCGTAATCGCCCTTTACGACGGACTGCTGAAGGGAAAACAGCAGAAGCTTCTGCATAATCACCACGAGTAGGCTTCAGGGCATGCCGTGGGCGTATAGGCCACGCAGGACCGCTCCGGCTCCGGAACATACCGTGCCGGGCCGGGGTGTTTCGGGGTAGCGGTGTGGCATCGTTGCGGGTGGATTGGGCCAGAGTGGCGGTTATCCTTTTTCGCTCAAAATCGTAATTCAGGGGTAATGAATTTCAACCTATTTTAAGCTTTTTTGCAAATAAGGTATAATTGTGAAGCGGATTTTAAGCTATGATTATACCTTATTTTTAATTTTGCGTGAAAAAGGTTGAATTTCATTACCCCTGAAAACCGTTTTTTTAAAAAACAGGAAAGCCTTGTCTGCCGTAGCGGCAGCTATGCCGATTGTGTCCACATGGTTGTCGGTTTCCTCAAACCCGGCTCATGCATGCAAAGCCGGGCGCCTTATATCAATAGTAGACTCTCACCGGTCTTGCCATTATGCGGGCGATGATTTCATTCTTGTTGGTGCCCGCAAGCTCGGAGGCTTCCTGTATGTTCATCGTGTTGTCGGTGCCGTCTCCGTAGATTACGGCGATGTCGTCTTCGGAAACGCCGGGAACGTGGGTTACGTCAGCCATGCACTGATCCATGCAGAGGACGCCCACCAGCGGGCACTTTATTCCGCGTATGGTCACATATCCCTTGTCTCTCATATTTCTCGGATAGCCGTCGGCATAGCCGAAAGGAAGGGTTGCGATAACGGAATCCCTCGGAGCCTTCCAGCAGTAGTCGTAGCTTACGCCTTCTCCCTCCGGTATACGGTGAAGCTGGGAAATTTTCGTAATCATGCTGATAGCCTGCTTTATTTCGATGTGGCCCTTGTGGAAGCCCTTGAGTCCAAATACGAGAGCTCCCGGTCTTACCATGTCGAGGCGGAACTCGGGATAGTCCACGCAGGCTATGCTGTCTGCGATGTGCTTGTACTTAAACCTGAAGCCGTCCCTTTCAAGTTCGTCAACCATATTCATAAATCTGCGGAACTGCTCCATATCGTCCTCATAGCTTGCAAGGGCAAGGTGGGAGAAGATTCCTTCCGCTTCAATACCGGGCAGCTGCAAAATCTTCTTAAGCTCCCCAGCATCGTCTGTGCCCAGACGATGGAAGCCCGTGTCCACTTTCAGGTGGACACGCGCCTTCACGCCCTTGCCGCAGGCAAGGGCGCTGAGGAGCTCTGCCTGTTTGTAGCTGAAAACTGTCTGTGTTATGCGGTTATCTATCACCTTTTCCAACAGTCTGTCCGGCGTATGGCCCAGTATGAAGATTTCGTAATCATCGCTTAAGGCCCTCAGCTCGAGAGCTTCGGTCAGAGTCGCAACGGCAAGGTATACGGCGCCTTCCTCGTGAAGCACACGGGCTATCTCGCCGGCGCCGTGTCCGTAGGCGTTGGCTTTGATTACCGGCATTACGGCCGTGTTGTCTCCGCACATCTCTTTTATGTTTCTGAAGTTGAATCTTATTGCTTCCGTATCTATGACCACCTGAGTGTCTCTCAGAGCGGTTTCGTCAAAATGTATGTTCATGGTTCCTCCTTGAATTATGGCACGGGCTTTACGACCGCCAAACCCCGGCTGCCGTTAAATTCCTGCGTGGCACAGGTCTTGCGGCCGCCAACGCTTGCGACCTGTAAACCCTTGCGGCCTTTAAACCACCGGCGGCCTAACTGCTGCACACAGCTGACAGCTGCGTGCGCCGTCTATTCCTCCAGCAGCTTCAGAGCCGATGCGGTCTGGATTATTATTCCGTTAAGCATTGCGTCCTCGTCCGGGGCGAAGTGCTCGTTGTGGAGGGAGTATACGGGATCGCCCTCCTTTGTTACGCCTAAGTTGAAATAGGTACCCTTTACGCTCTGTGTGAAGAATGCGAAGTCGTCGGCGCCCAGGCTCGGCTCCGGCATGAGCCTTACCATGTCGTGACCCAGATATTCGTCCACGGTGTCCTCTACGGTCTTTGTCACGTCGTCGTCGTTTATGAGGGCAGGGTAATAGTCGTCGGCCCAGGAGACTTCAGCCGAAGCTCCATAGGCGGCGGCGGTTTTTTCGCATATCTGAACGAACAGGGATTTTGCCTTGTCCATGGTTACGGGATCGAGAGCCCTTATGGTTCCTCTCATGGAAACCTCTCCTGCGATGATGTTACCCGCAGTTCCTCCGTTTATGGCTCCGATGGTCACCACTACCGGCGTGGTAGGCGCCATAAAGCGGCTGGAAATGGACTGAAGTGCCGTTATCACCTGGGCGGAAACGACGATGGAGTCGATGCCTCCGTCAGGATGGGCTCCGTGGCAGCTTTTGCCCCTTATGGTAAGTCCGAAGCTTCCCGTTGCGGCGTTCATAGGGCCGTACTTGAGGACGATGGTTCCGGCAGGATACTCAGGATCCACGTGGAGAGCCGTCACCGCGCTTACCTCGGGATTGTGAAGGAAACCTGCCTGTATCATCTGATTTGCGCCGCCGACGGTTTCCTCGGACGGCTGAAAGAAAAGCTTTACCGCGCCGTTAAGCTTTCCCGCATCGTCAAGCTTCTTCAGGAGAATACCTGTCGAAAGCAGTATTGCGGTATGAACGTCGTGACCGCATGCGTGCATAACGCCGGGATTTTCCGATGCGTATGAAAGTCCCGTAGCTTCGCAGACAGGAAGAGCGTCCATATCGGCCCTTATGGCAACACATTTTTTACCGCCGTCCGCGCTTCCCACCTGAGCCACGATTCCGTAGCCCGCAACTTCCGGAGAATACGGGATGCCGTGCTCGTCGAGGATTGAGCGGACGTATTCAGAAGTGTTTTTCTCCTGCTGGGAAAGCTCCGGGTGAGCGTGAAGATGTCGTCTGATTTTTACCGTATCCGTATATACCGCCTCGGCCATGGCCTTTAGCTCGTCCGGAGTTACGGCTGTTTTTCTGCTTTCTTCCATTAGAATGCCTCCTAGTAAAACTGATTTTGACCCGTACCCGGGTTTATGTCGTCAATGTGTATGATAAAACTATCCTTTCAATATGTCCATACTTTTATCGTGTATTTTTGACGGGGCAGGCGACATGCCTTTTTTTATTAACTTTTTTGGCCTTTTTTACTTTAGTAATTTACTATATTATGCATCGGATAAGTGCTATAATGAGGTTTGGATAAAACACGACAAAATCTGCCGTAGAAGGAGGCAATCATGAGAGTATACATCAGCGTGGACATTGAGGGCTGCGCAGGCGTGACGGCGTGGGACGAGACGGAGTACGGTCAGCCGGGCTACGACTACGCTGCGGAACAGATGACTAAAGAGGTGGCCGCAGCCTGCAGAGGCGCGATGGCGGCAGGAGCGGACGAGATAGTCGTAAAGGACGGTCACGGAAGCGCTTTGAACATTATACCTTCGGGACTTCCGAGAGGTGTAAAACTCCTGAGAGGCTGGTGTCAGGACATAGACTCCATGATGGCCGGAGTGGGAGCAGGCTTTGACTGCGCATTTTACATAGGCTATCACGCGGAGGCCGGAAACAGCGGAAATCCTCTTTCCCACACGACGGAGTTTTCCGTTTTTCAGAAGGCGACCCTTAACGGAGAGCCTATGGCGGAATTCGATATGAACCTTCTGGCCGCTTCAAGACACGGCGTACCGTCGGCTCTCATTACGGGCGATAAAGCAATCTGCGAGAAAGCCTTAAAAACCTGTCCGTGGATAAAGACGGCTGCCGTAAAGGAAGGCGTAAGCGGAGGAACCCTGAGCATGCACCCGGACGACGCCTGCGATCTCATAGAGGAGGCTGCAAGGGCTGCCGTTTCGGAGAAGGCGTATGAGCAATATGAAATACCGGAGCGCTTTGAAATGGAGCTTACGTATAAGGAGCACACGAAGGCAAAGTTCGCCTCGACTTATCCGGGAGCGGTTCTTACGGACAGCTGCACGGTAAGGTTTGAGACCGACGATCCGGCGGAGCTATTGAAGGCATATTCGTTTATGATGTAAATATTTTGGAGGAAAGAAAAAATGGGATTACCTAAAGACAGCGGCCTTGAGCTTCATTCAAAATGGCCGAAAGGAAAACTTAACCTTATAACCGACGTGCCGGGAGTAAAGGTTGCCAACGTGACGATTCAGGACGGAAAGGAAGTCAACACGGGAGTTACGGCGATTCTCCCCCACACCGGGGATATTTTTCACGACAAGGTAATGGCGGGGGTTTCCGTGATAAACGGATTCGGAAAGAGTCTTGGACTGGTTCAGATAGACGAGCTGGGAACCATCGAGACCCCTATAGTTATGACCAATACCTTAAGCGTCGGAACGGCTGCCGAGGCCCTCACCCGCTACATGCTGGTGAGAAACGACGACATCGGAGTAAAGACGGGAACGGTAAACTGCGTGGTAACGGAGTGTAACGACGGCAGGCTCAACGACATCAGAGGACTCCACGTAAAGGCCGAGCATGTGAACGAGGCTCTGGCAAAGGCCGAAAAGGACGGAGAAGTCTTTGAGGAGGGAGCAGTTGGCGGAGGCACCGGTATGTGCTGCCTTGGACTTAAGGGCGGAATCGGCTCCTCATCGAGAGTTGTGGCCATCGACGGAAAGGATTACACCGTGGGAGCCATAGTGATGTCCAACTTCGGCGGCTCCGGAAACCTTGTCATCGGAGGAGATCACATAGGAAAGCGCATAAAGGAGAGAATGGCTGCAGAGGATAAGAAGGATCTTGGCTCTATCATAATGATAATAGCCACCGACGCTCCTATCTCCGACCGTCAGCTGAGAAGAGTAGCAAAGCGCGCCACCGTTTCTCTGGGAAGATGCGGATCCTACCTTGGAAACGGCAGCGGGGACATAGCCGTAGCCTTCAGCACGGGAAACAGAGTTCCCCACTACACGGAAGGCTCCTTCATTGATATGAAGATGATGGACGACGAGAAGCTTGACGTGATATTTGAGTCCGCCGTTGAAGCCGTGGAGGAGTCCGTCATAAGCTCCTTGTATCACGCAAAGACTACAAAGGGCGTAAGAGGAAACATCTACTACGGCCTGAGAGAATTTTTATAGAACGGGAGAAATGATAAAATGCTTGGAGTAATCGGAGGAATGGGGCCTTTGGCCTCATCGCTTTTCTACGATATGATAATCGATAAGACCGACGCGGGCTGTGATCAGGAGAATCTGAATATGATAATATACAGCGATTCCGGCATGCCTGACAGAACCGGCGCAATCCTTTCCGGAGACGAGGCAAAGGTTGCAGAAGTGCGCGACAGAATCCTTAAAGACGCGAAGGTTCTGGAAAATGCAGGGTGCAGCGCACTTGCCGTTACCTGCAACACCGCTCACTATTTTGTCAACATGGTGAGAGACGAAGTAGGAATCCCGTTCATTCACATGATAGAGGAGACGGCAAAGGAACTTGCAAAAACATGCAAGGGAAAGCCGGTTGCCATTCTCGCCACCGACGGAACCGTGAAGACGAGGCTCTATCAGAATGAGTTCGAAAAGCACGGAATCGTGTCTTACACCCCGGCCGAAGAGGGTCAGAAGAAGGTCATGAGCACCATCTACGACCTGATCAAGCAGAACAAGCCGGCAGATGCGGAGCTTTGGGCTGAGATAGAAAAAGAGATTAAGGACGCGGGATGCGAAGCCGCAATCCTTGCCTGCACCGAGCTTTCCGTAGTGAAGAAGGAGCTCGACCTTCCGGAATACTACCGCGACCCTATGGAAATCATGGCCGACAGGTGCATAGAATATTACAGAGCGATAGGAGAAATCAAATAATGAGATTTGTTATTCAGAGGGTTCTCGAAAGCAGCGTCAGCGTTGACGGAAAGGTTGTCGGACAGATCGGCAAAGGCTTCATGGTCTTAATAGGCGTCGGATCGGGCGATACCCGCGAAACCGCAGACAAGATGATAAAGAAGCTCATCGGTATGCGCATTTTTGAGGACGAAAACGGCAAGACCAACCTGAACCTGGAGTCCGTGGGAGGAAGCCTTCTTCTCATATCCCAGTTCACCCTTTACGCCGACTGCAAAAGGGGCAACCGCCCGGGATTTACGGACGCCGGCGCGCCCGACCTTGCGGAAGAGCTCTATGAGTACATCATTTCGGAATGCAGAAAATCCGTTCCAGTAGTGGAGCGGGGAGTTTTCGGCGCCGATATGAAGGTGAGCCTTGTAAACGACGGGCCGTTTACGGTTATTCTGGATTCGGAAAAGCTTTAGATTTAAACTGAGGGTGCGGGCGTATCTGTCCGCACCCGATTTATATACGGAGGAACAAAGGATGCAGTACACGGGAAAAGTAAAACTGAGCGAGGGGAAAAAGCTTGCGGTAAATCTGGGGTTCGATTTTGACGCGGCTTCCGTGTGGATGGGAGCCTACGGCAAAACATCGCCTGTATATATGTCCAGGGGAGAGTTCGGCGCAGAGGTCGCCGTTCCGAGGATTCTCGATCTTCTGGACGACTACGGAATAAAATCCACATTCTGCGTGCCGGGACACACGGCCGATACCCATCCCGACACCGTAAAGGAGATAATAAGGAGAGGTCATGAGATTTGCCATCACAGCTACGACCATCTGGACCCTTCCGAACAGAACTGTGACGAGGAGATCCGCGAGATAGAAAAAGGCTTTGAAGCTCTCGCCAAAGTGGGCGCAAAGCCCGTCGGCTACCGCTCGCCGGGCTGGGATTTCAGCGAAAACACTTTGTCCATTCTGGAAAAGTACGGCTTTAAATACGACTCCAGCCTGATGGGAAACGACTTTCATCCGTATATGATACGTCCGTGTACGGTGAATATGGAGCGCGGCAACTCCTTCGGCGAGCCGTCAAAGATAATGGAGCTTCCGGTTTCGTGGTACCTTGACGACTTCCCTCATTCCGAGTTCGTCATGACGAGGACGGGCATGAAGGCGCCGAGCCAGTACTACGAGATATGGAAAAACCACTTTGATTACGGGATCGCTCATAGCGAAGGCGGCATGATGGCTCTGACCATGCACCCGCAGGTGACGGGCCGGGCTCACAACATCATAGTCCTGGAGCGGTTCATCGCCTACATGGCCGAAAACGGAGCGGAGTTCCTGACCCTGGGTCAGATAGCGGATAGGACGGAAATGGAAAGATAGTCTCAGGGCTGCAATGACTTGCGCTGAGGACATAAGTTCTACTTTTTCCGGGCAAAATCGTCATTCGGTTTAATGGTCGTTCGACCAAAACCTGCCGGCGCGGTGTTCGTTGAAAAAGAGATTGGTCATTCTGTAATATCTCTGTTAGAAAGTCAAATTTTCTTGGTTTTTTAGGGGAATCGAATGTGAAAAACCAACATTCATGCCATAATTTATACCAATAATGGTTATAAATGTAAAATATTAGCGCTGTCTCGGCTGTTTTTCTTGGCTTTTCCCTTCAAACTTTCGCTTTTAACCAAGATTTATTGCTTTTTCTCACTCGTATATGCAATTTAGCCAAACTATTATTGGTCAACGTATAGTCTTTTGCTTTAGTTTGGAGGTCTGTGATCTTCAAGGGGAGGATAAACCACATCCCTCAACAGGAAGACCACGTGCCCGTCAGGAAGCTGCGGCGTGCAGTGCATGGAATATGGCGGGGAATAGGTGTAGACATAGATGTTCTTCGGGTCGCTTTTATATGTGACGGTTATCTCATACACATCCCTTTTAGCATCGCGTATGATTTCCTTTGTCGCAATGTCATCCTCCGGAACGTTCTGCTCTGCGATATAGCTTTCGAATCTCATTTCCGCCAGCGACTTCTGGATGGGATGAAACCAGAGCCATAGCCAGAGTGGAGAAAGGACGACAATGATAATCAGCACTTTCTTGAATTTCTTTTTCTTAGTCATATCTTTAATCTCCCTACCTCTTTGTTAATCCCTATGAACTAAAGTATACAATAAATAATATGCAAAGTCAATGCGGGAGAGCAATTCACTGTTTCTTGCTTTCGCCCCTCCCTGATTTTACATACATTTAACATAACTGCGATTACACACTTAACATTTCTCCTTTATATTGGTATCTGTAATCAAACTGATAAAAAATAAATCTGATAAAAGGAGAGTAAAGAATTATGAAACTTAAGAAGCTTTTAGCTGCAGGAATGATCGCAGTTCTCGCAATGGGCGCACTTACCGCATGCGGCGGCAACGACGAGCCGGCTGAAGAGGAAGGCGGCGATACCGCAGCAGCCATGACCGGCGACATCAGTGTACTGACCAGAGAAGACGGTTCCGGAACGAGAGGCGCATTCATAGAGCTGTTCGGAATTGAAGGAGAGGACGGCACGGATAACACTATAGCAGAGGCAGAGGTAACCAACAGCACCTCCGTAATGATGCAGACCGTAAGCGGCAACAAGCAGGCTATCGGATACGTATCCCTCGGCTCCCTCGATGAAAGCCTTGTAAAGGCTCTGAAGGTTGACGGTGTAGAGGCGACCGCAGAAAACGTAAAGAGCGGCGACTACAAAGTGTCCAGACCGTTCAACATCGTAACAAAGGCTGACGTAAGCGCTGAGGCTCAGGACTTCATCAACTTCATCATGAGTGAAGAGGGACAGGCAGTAGCCGAAGAGGAAGGCTACATCAGCGAAGGAAATCAGGGCGCTTTTGAAGGCGGAGACGTAAGCGGAACTATCACCGTATCAGGTTCTTCCTCCGTAACCCCGCTTATGGAGAAACTTGCAGAAGCATACAATGCCGTAAACCCTGACCTTGAGATTGAGATTCAGCAGTCCGACTCCACTACCGGTGTAACCGACGCAATCAACGGAATCAGCGACATCGGTATGGCTTCCAGAGAGCTTAAGGACGATGAAACTTCCCAGGGAATCACAGGAACTGTAATCGCTCTTGACGGAATCGCAGTAATCGTAAACTCCGAGAACCCTGTAGAGGACATCGCAAGCGACATGATCACCAAGATCTACACCGGCGAAGTTACCGCATGGGACGACGTTAAATAAGATATTGACATCAGAGACAGAGCATAAGAAAGAAAGCAGGGGAGACGTTTTCCCTGCTTTCGCCCTGTCGACAGGTTATAAGATTCAGTGAGAGGAGAGTAAAAGCGCTGTATGAAAGGTAGCTTTAAGGAAAAGGCCATGCAGCTTGTGTTTCTCATAGCGGCATGCGCGTCCATAGTAGCCGTAATACTCATCTGCGTCTACATGTTCGGAAACGGAATTCCGGCGATGCAGAAGATAGGCTTCAAGGAGTTCCTCACGGGAACGGAGTGGAAGCCTAACAACGAGATATTCGGAATCCTTCCTATGATAATAGGAAGCATATACGTTACAATCGGCGCAATAATAATCGGCGTGCCGATCGGCATACTTTGCGCCACATACATGGCGAAGTTCTGTCCGCCAAAAATCCACAAAATACTCAAGCCTGCAATCGATCTTCTGGCAGGCATCCCGTCCATAGTATACGGATTCTTCGGCCTCATGGTCATAGTTCCTATAATACAGGACGTCTTCGGCACGGGAGGAAAGGGAATCCTCACAGCGTCCATAATGCTGGGAATAATGATTCTTCCTACGATAATAAGCGTGTCCGAATCCAACATAAGAGCGGTGCCTGACGCATATTACGAAGGCGCACTGGCTCTGGGTGCAACTCACGAGCGCAGCGTGTTCTTCACCGTAATACCTGCGGCAAAGTCGGGAATTACCGCGGCCGTAATACTGGGCGTGGGAAGAGCCATAGGTGAGACCCTTGCGGTTTCCGTAATAGTGGGAAACTCGCCGGTAATACCGGAAAGCGTTCTCGATATGGCAAGAACCATGACCACCAACATAGTACTCGAAATGGGCTATGCGGAAGGACTTCACAGAGAAGCCCTCATCGCGACGGCAGTAGTGCTGTTCGTGTTCATACTCATAATCAACCTGTTGTTCTCACTGCTTAAGCGAAAGGGAGGGAAGGCATAATGCAGAAATTCAAAGGACATCCCATTTCCCTGTTCCTCAACATACTGGTAAAGCTGGCGACCCTGCTTACAGTAGGCGTGCTGGTTGCAGTAGTGGGATACATACTGATAATGGGAATACCTAACCTTAAACCTTCACTCTTTGAGTGGGAATACACCACCGACAACGTTTCCATGATGCCTGCCATCATAAACACCCTGACCATGACGGCCCTCGCTCTTCTCATAGCAGTGCCGTTCGGAGTGTTCTCGGCGATCTATCTCGTTGAGTACGCGGGACGCGGGAACAAAATCGTCGGCGTGGTGAGAATCACAACGGAAACTCTTTCGGGAATACCTTCCATAGTGTACGGACTGTTCGGTTACCTCATGTTCGTAACGGCCTTTAAGTCCTACAACATTATGGCCGGTATACTGACCCTTGCAATAATGATTCTTCCTCTCATAATGAGAACTACGGAAGAAGCATTAAAAGGCGTTCCGGACAGCTACAGAGAAGGCAGTCTGGGACTTGGAGCAGGAAAGCTGCGCACTGTTTTCAGGGTAGTACTCCCTTCCGCAATCCCCGGCATCCTGGCGGGAGTCATCTTAGGTATAGGAAGGATTGTGGGAGAAACAGCGGCTTTACTATACACGGCAGGAACGGTTACAGGTGTTGCTACGAGCCTGTTCTCGTCTGGAAGGACCTTATCTGTACACATGTACGCTCTCCTCTCAGAGGGACTCTATACGGATCAGGCGTACGCAACAGCTGTAGTCCTGCTGGTAATGGTAATCATCATCAACGCTCTTTCCGGACTGGTCGCAAGAGCGGTCGGAAGAAACAAGGAATAACAGGAGAGGAGTATTCAAATGGCGACAAAATATGAAATAAAGGACCTGAATCTCTACTACGGGAATTTTCACGGTCTGAAGAATATAAATTTAAGCATTCCGGAAAAGGAGATAACCGCTCTCATAGGCCCGTCGGGCTGTGGTAAATCCACCCTTTTAAAGACTTTGAACAGAATGAACGACCTGGTCGAGGGGTGTAGGATTGACGGTCTGGTGGCCCTTGACGGCATGGACATCTACGCAAAGGGTGTAGACGTGAACAACCTGAGAAAGCGGGTAGGCATGGTGTTCCAGAAGCCGAATCCTTTTCCTATGAGCGTCTACGACAACGTAGCCTATGGTCCGAGAACCCACGGCATTAAGAGCAAAACTGAGCTTGACGAGATAGTCGAAAATTCCCTCAAGGCGGCTGCGATATGGGATGAGCTGAAGGACAGACTGAAAAAGAGCGCTCTGGGACTTTCCGGAGGTCAGCAGCAGAGACTCTGCATCGCAAGAGCCCTTGCTGTAGAGCCTGAGGTTCTCCTCATGGACGAGTCCACCTCGGCCCTCGACCCGATTTCCACGTCGAAAATCGAGGATCTTGCCATAGAGCTGAAGGAGAAGTACACCATAATAATGGTTACCCACAACATGCAGCAGGCGGTGAGAGTATCCGACAACACCGCATTCTTCCTCCTGGGAGAAATGATAGAATACGATAAGACGGAAAAGCTCTTCTCGGTACCGTCAAACAAGAAAACCGAGGATTACATTACAGGGAGGTTCGGTTGATGAGAAACAGATTCGACGAGCAGCTCGCGTTGCTTAACGTAGAGCTTATAAAAATGGGAAGCCTTTGTGAACTGGCGGTTTCAAACGCCATGAAAGGCCTCTTTGACGGCAGCGAGGAAATGCTGAATATCGCAGTGGACACCGACCACGAAATAGACGAGAAGGAAAAGGAGATAGAAAACCTCTGCCTCAAGCTCCTCCTCCAGCAGCAGCCGGTGGCAAGAGATCTGAGAGTGATATCCTCCGCCCTCAAGATGATTTCCGACATGGAAAGAATAGGCGACCAGGCCTCCGACATATCTGAGATTGCGGGCATTATCAAGGGAACAGACGCCCAGACTCATACCCATCTTAAGAAGATGTCCGACGCCGCAACGAAGATGGTGGCCGATGCGGTGAGATCCTTCGTGGACAAAGACCTTAAGCTTGCTCATCAGGTTATGCGTGACGATGACATTGTGGACGAAGTGTTCAACAAGATGAGACAGGACATAATAGCCTTCATCCGCGGCGGCGAGGCTTCGGCAGAGCTCTGCCTCGATCTCATGATGATAGCGAAATACCTGGAGAGAATAGGCGACCACGCTGTAAACATCGCCGAGTGGGTGGAGTTTTCCATCCTTGGCGAGCACCTCTCCCGCGAGGAACGCTACGCCGACAAATAGTGCAGTGCGGCGGCTCAGGGACAGCCGGCCATTGCGCGGCGGCTGTTCACAGCAAACCAGAAAACTGAAAGTGTGTTAAAGATACGAAACGCCCGGAAATCTTCGGCTTCACTACGGAGCCTGACAGAAGCTCCGGGCGTTTTGCACATGTTTTGAACGTTTTCCTGCAGAAATAGTCAGTGAAGTAAGAGGGAAATTAAACTAAAAAAATAAAGAAAACTGTGCCGAAGAACATAAAATATAAAGTAATTCATACGGTGCGCACAAAATTCCAACAAAAGACTTGCGGGGGGGGGTCAAAAGGTATATAAATATGTTGAATTAAAGTCACTATAATCAGCTCGAAAGAAGAAATACAGGAGACGACAGATTGATGGAATACGACGTTCAGAAAATTGAGCAGTATATGCAGAAAAAATTTGATGAAAAAGGTTACGCCGGCATGGCAGTAACCATTCGAGGGCCAGAGGGAAAGATTTTCGAAAAGGGTTTTGGAAAGAGAACTGCTTCCGGAGACGTCGCCCCGGACGGGGATACGGTTTTCGGAATTGCATCCATGAGCAAATCGTTTACTACTCTGGCCTGCGCTATTTTACAGACTGAGGGAAAGCTGAACTTTTCCGATCCGGTCTGTAAGTATTTCCCGAACTTTCACGTTCCGGGAACGCCGGACGAATGCGTGACTCTGAGAAATCTTGCCATGCATAATGCGGGCATACCGCCAATCCCTCCGCTGGAGTGGTCCATTGCCATGAACAGCATAGAGAGGGACAGCGAGTGGTACAGAGAGATGCTTAAAACTGCTCCCAATAGGATGGAAACTATAGATGAGGTCATCGAATACATCTCAAAGGGAGATTATAAGGTGATAGGGGCTCCGGGAGAGTATATGAGCTACTCCAACGAAGGCTATGCCGTTCTTTCCTACGTTGTCGACAAGGCATCGGGAATGACCCTGGAAGAGTTCCTTAAGAAGAGAATTTTCGAACCTCTGGGAATGACGAGGACGGTTCTGGATTTGGACGGATCCGAGGCGAAAAAGCTTGCGGGAGACAATATTACAAGTCTCTTTGAAAGAGATGACGACGGAAAGCTTATTGCGGACGATAACTGGTCCGTTCTGCCTCCTTTCAGAGGATGCGCCTGCGTTAAATCCACTTCCTCGGACGTAACGAGATATTACAAGATGCTGTCCGACAGAGGCATGTGGGAAGGAAAGCAGGTCATACCGGAGGAAGCCGTTGAAATACTGGTGGGAAGAGAATTCCCGGAAAGAAAACGGCCGTTTTACTGCTTTGGCCTGGAGAAGAGACTCATAGACGGCAAAGTGGTATGTGAGCATACGGGCGGACTTCACGGAGTTTCCAGCTGCGGAGGCTTTGTTGAAGGCGGTTATTCCGCGGCGGTTCTCTGCAACGAAGGAGACCTGGACGTCCAGGACTTCCAGTGGGTGTGCTACAACCTGATTCTCGGTCTCCCTTTGGAGACGACCCATTACTGGGCGGAACCTTCGGGTAAAGAGTTCAGCAGTCCGGGAATGATTTTCGGAGACTACTGCTCTCAGGAAGGAATGCCTGCGCATTTCATTGTGACCATGGAGGACGGTAAGCTCAAAGCCG